>CAJWTC010000033.1 GCA_913046795.1 uncultured Flammeovirgaceae bacterium
AAAATTATTGAGGAAAGAAAATTAAAAATGAATCACAACTCTAAATCTATAGAATTAGATATCGACTACCTGAGAGATGAGTGGTATAAAACATCGCACCTACTTGATATAGAGCAGACAAGAATAGAAGAAAGCTTATCAAGATTTAAAAATTATAAAAAACAACCTCTGATATTTAAGTTTCCAAATGGATTTTCAGGAAAATTAAAAAATAACCACTATAAGAAAAATATAAAGGCAGCAGTTATAAGAGAAAAAGGCATAAATAGTGAGAGGGAGATGGCTTATATGCTTCATATAACAGGATTCCAAGTAAAAGATGTGCACATGACTGATCTTGTTACAGGTAGAGAAACTCTTGAAGATATCAATATGATTGTTTTCCCTGGAGGCTTCTCAAATTCTGATGTTTTAGGTTCAGCAAAAGGATGGGCTGGAGCATTCAAATTTAACAGTAAAGCAAAAAAAGCAATCGAAGGATTTTACCAGAGAGAAAATACATTAAGTCTTGGGGTTTGTAATGGTTGCCAACTCATGATGGAACTAAATTTAATAGATAAAAAACTAGAGAAAAGTCATCCAAAGATGGACTATAATAATTCTAAAAAATTTGAATGCAGCTTCTCAAGTATAGACATATTAGAATCCAATTCAATAATGTTAAAAGGTCTTTCTGGAAGTACACTTGGAATTTGGTTAGCTCATGGTGAAGGTAAATTTAAACTAAGAAATGCTGATGTTGATATTGCTGCTAAATTCCATTACGATGAGTATCCAGGAAACCCTAATGGATCAGATAAATCTGCAGCTGCAATATCATCTAAAGATGGAAGACATCTTGCTATAATGCCACACCTCGAGAGATCTGTTTTCCCTTGGAATTGGGCCCATTATGATAATAGCAGAAAGGATGATGTATCCCCTTGGATATTACCTTTTGAAAATGCAAGAGAATGGCTTGAGGAAAATGGGTAATTTAATTTTTTAAAATATAAAATTAAATCTACTTTTGTAGGCCATTATATTGGCTCATGGTGTAACTGGTAACACGTCTGGTTTTGGTCCAGAAGAGTCTAGGTTCGAGCCCTAGTGAGCCAACAAAAACATAAAAATGAGTACTGTTAAAATTTTTTCTGGGAGTGGATCGAAGGATGTTGCCTTAAAAATTGCTAATGAGTTTGGTAAACCCTTAGGTAAGGGAAAACTTAAAAAATTTAGCGATGGAGAATTAAATTTCAGATACACGGAGACGGTACGAGGATCAGATGTATTTATTATTCAATCAACTGTTAACGGTTCTGATAATTTAATAGAACTCTTTTTAATGATTGATGCTGCCAAAAGAGCAAGTGCAAAACATGTGAATGTGGTAATACCATATTACGGATATGCGAGGCAAGACAGAAAAGATAAACCTAGGATAGCAGTTTCA
Organism: uncultured Flammeovirgaceae bacterium; assembly: GCA_913046795.1. Taxonomy (GTDB): domain Bacteria; phylum Bacteroidota; class Bacteroidia; order Cytophagales; family MED-G16; genus MED-G16. The sequence continues at coordinate 1,433 of CAJWTC010000033.1, forward strand.
GCAAAACTAATGGCTAATCTATTAACGGCATCTGGCGCAAGCAGAGTTATTTCATGTGACCTCCATGCAGGTCAAATTCAAGGTTTCTTTGATATACCATTAGATCACCTCAACGGAAGCTCAGTATTTGTCCCATATGTTAAAAAATTAAATTTAGAAAATGTAATTTTTGCTTCACCTGATGCTGGGGGGACAGAGAGGGTCAGAGCCTATGCAAAGTACTTTAACAGTGAATTTGTTATTTGTGATAAGATTAGAGAGAAAGCTAATGAAGTCAAAAGTGTACAAGTCATAGGCGAGGTAAAGGATAAAGATGTTATAATAGTAGATGACTTAATTGATACTGGGGGAACTATTGCAATGGCATCTAATGTTATAATGGAAAAAGGTGCAAAATCAGTAAGGGCAATAATAACTCATCCAGTATTGAGCGGAAATGCCGATGAGAACTTAAATAATTCATCATTAAGTGAATTAGTTGTAACAGATAGTATTCCAGTAAATGTTAGGAATAAAAAAATAAAAGTGTTATCCATTGCAGGACTATTTGCAAAGGCAATTAGAAAAATTCATGAAAATGAATCTACTAGTTCACTTTTTATAAATAGATAAAAATTAATTATTATGCAGACAATTGAGATTATAGGGTATAAAAGAGCAAATCTTGGTAAAAATTATTCAAAAAAATTAAGAGAAGACGGAAACGTTCCTTGTGTTGTTTACGGAGGAAAAGAACAAACACACTTCCATGCCCCAATGATTCTTTTCAGGGATCTTGTTTACACACCAGGAGCAAATTTTGTAAAACTGAATATAGAGGGAGAAGAAAAAAACGTAATCCTACAGGATATTCAATTTCATCCAGTAAGTGAAGTTATTTTACATGCAGATTTTCTAGAACTAAATGATAATAAAAAAGTCAAGATGGAAATCCCAGTTAAAATATTTGGCGATTCTCCAGGAGTTCAACAAGGTGGTAAAATATTAATGAGGATAAGGAAACTATCCGTAATGGCTTACCCTAAGAATATGCCTGAATTTATTGAAGTGGATATTAGTGGGTTAGACCTAGGTAAAAGTATAAAAGTAGAGGATCTATTAAATGAAGAATTCGATATTTTAAATAGTCCTGTTGTATCTGTTGTATCAGTAAATATTCCTAGAGTTAAAATTGAAATAGAGGAAGAAGAGGAAGAAGGTGAAGAAGGAGCTGAGGGAGCTGAGGGAGTTACTGAAGGTGGTGAGAAAAAAGAAGGTGGTAGCGAAGGAGCTTCAGAAGGTGGTGATAAGAAAGAAGAAAATAAAGACTCTTAAGGTTCAATTATAATTAATCGAAAGTTTAGTATAAATTTAAATACTAAACTTTTTATTAATGAAGTATCTCGTTGTTGGACTTGGAAATATTGGTGAAGAATATACAGGAACAAGACACAATATTGGCTTCTCAATTTTAGATACCCTTAACCAAAGGCACGATTCAAGTTTTAATTTAGAAAAGCAGGCAGAATTATCTTCATTTGTTCTAAAGGGTAAAAATATAAATCTGATAAAACCATCTAATTACGTTAATAATAGTGGTAAAGCAGTAAATTTTTGGTTACAAAAAAAAGGAGTAAAAAAAGAAAATATGTTAATTATTCTTGATGACTTAGCACTTCCATTTGGTAAAATTAGAATTAAAAATGGAGGTTCTCACGGTGGTCATAATGGGTTAAAAAGTATAAACGAACATTTAGGTGATAATAACTACCCCAGGTTAAGGTTTGGTATAGCTAACAACTTCCGTCAAGGTCAACAATCGAATTATGTGCTTGGTAAATTTAATAATGAGGAAAAAAAAGAGCTAAATTCATTTATAGAAGACTCATGTGATGCAGTTGAATCATTTATATTACAAGGATTAAAAAGGACAATGAATACCTTTAACTAAGCGACTATTGAGCCATCGGTAATATTTGAATCGGGCTGCATTAAACTTAAATTACCATCTGAATCTTCTGCTAGAAGTAACATACCTTCACTTTCATAACCCATCATCTTCCTAGCTTTTAGATTAATTAGTACCATTACTTTTTTATTCATAATTTGTTCAGGTGAATAAAATTTAGAAATACCACTCAAGATAATCCTCTCATCTATACCAGTATTTACTTTTAACTTCAATAACTTATTAGATTTAGGAACTTTTTCAGCCTCAATAACTGTTCCTATCCTAATATCAACTTTTGAAAAGTCATCGAATTCAATTACTTTCTTCTGCGGCATAATATTATCATTTTTTTGTTTTGATTTATTTAGTTTTTCTATCTGATTATCTATAACACTGTCTTCTATCCTTGAAAAAATATGTGTACTATCATTTATTTCATGACCAGAAGATACAATATTACCAGAGAAAGATTTCCAATCTAATCTTTTAATATTTAGCAATTCAAATATCTTATTTGAGGTATGAGGAAGGAAAGGGTGACATAATATGGCTAGGTTTGCTACGACCTGAATTGAATTGTATATAACCTCTGAAACAAATTTAGGATTATCTTTATACTTTTTCCAAGGTTCATTATCAGTAAGATATTTATTTCCTAACCTAGCTACATCAATAACATAGCTCATGGCCTCTCTAAACTTAAAATTAGATACTGAATTCTCAATTGATATTTTTAAAGAACCTAATTCTTTGATAAGAGTCTCATTTTTACCAGAAGAAATTGGAACTTTTCTATTAAAAAATTTTTCTGTTAGTACAAATACTCTATTAACATAGTTTCCAACAATAGAAACTAATTCGTTGTTATTTTTAGCTTGGAAATCTCTCCAAGTAAAGTCGCTATCCTTACTTTCTGGTAAATTTGTAATAAGACAATACCTAAGCTCATCTTGCATGCCAGGAAAGTCATTTAAATATTCATTAAGCCATACTGCCCAATTTCTAGATGTTGAAATTTTTTCTCCCTCTAAGTTCATAAATTCATTGGCTGGCACATTTTTAGGTAAAATAAATTCTCCATGTTCAATCAGCATCATTGGAAATATTATACAGTGAAATACAATATTATCCTTACCAATAAAATGGACTAAATTTGTGTCTTTATCTTTCCAATAATCTTCCCAATTATCTCCTATTAGCTCCTTTGTAGCTGTTATATAACCTATAGGAGCATCAAACCAAACATATAGCACTTTTCCCTCAGCATTTTCAACAGGAACTTTTACTCCCCAATCTAAGTCCCTAGTCATTGCTCTTGGTTTAAGCCCCTCTTTAAGCCATGAATTACACTGACCAATCACATTAGACTTCCAATTTGACTTATCTTCAAGATAATTTTCAATCTTACCTTGAAGTTTATCCATTGGTAGATACCAATTTTTTGTCTTCTTCATTATGGGTTTGTTATTACTTAATGTAGAAACTGGATTTTTAAGATCTGAGGGGCTCAAACTACTTCCACATTTCTCACACTGGTCACCGTATGCAGCTTCATACGAACAAGATGGACATTCTCCCTTAATATATCTGTCAGATAGGAATTGATTTTCCGCCTCATCGTAATATTGAGATGACTCCTTCTCTACAAAAACGCTATTATTATGAAGTTCTTTAAAAAACTCTGAGCTAGTTTTATGGTGCAGCTCATTTGAAGTCCTGGAAAATATATCAAAGCTAATACCGAATTCTTCAAAATCTTTTTTTATCTGTGAGTAATAATAATCAACTACTTCTTTAGGCTTTTTCTTCTCATTTCTAGCCTTTATTGTTATTGGGACACCGTGCTCATCAGTACCACTAATAAACTTGACATCATCGCCAATTGACCTTAGATATCGAACGTATATATCAGATGGAATATAACACCCTGCCAAATGGCCAATATGAATAGGTCCATTTGCATAGATTAATGCTGAGGTAACTAAATGTTTTTTTCTTTTTGACACGTTCAAATTGATTCAGTAGATATTTTTCTATTAATTTTTTTAACAAGACCTTGAAGCACTCTTCCAGGTCCACATTCAATAAATAAATCAATTTCATCATTAATCATGTTTTCGATAGTCTGTGTCCACAAAACCGGAGATGTTAATTGTTTTACTAAATTTTGCTTTATCAATTCTATATCTTCATTCTTTTTAGAATCAACGTTTTGATAAATAGGAGCATTAGGTTTCTGAAAATTTGTTGACATAATTGCATCTTCCAACCTTGACTTTGCGGGCTCCATGTATACTGAATGAAATCCTCCTCCTACCTTTAAAGGGATTGCCTTTGCTCCATTACTCTTAAAAATATCACATGCCTTAGACATATTTCTACTCGATCCGGATATAACTACCTGGCCAGGGCAATTAAAATTTGCTGGATCTATATCATCAAAATCTTGACATATTTTTATAACCTCGTTGTCACCCATTCCTAAAATTGCAGCCATAGTTGATTCATCCTCTGAGCACGCATCATTCATTGCTCTAGCTCTCTCTAATACTAGAGATAGCCCATCCTCAAAGCATAATGAACCAGAGCATGTTAAAGCAGTAAACTCCCCTAGAGAGTGGCCAGCGTAAGCAGAAGGGTTTTTAATTTTTCCTAGTTCATAACATATATATGAATGAATAAAAATTGCTGGTTGTGTAATATCTGTCTTTTTTAAGTCATCAATTGAGCCATTAAACATTATATCCGTTATATCAAAATCTAGAATATTATTAGAATTTTTAAAAATCGACTTAGCTCTTTCAGATGACTCATAGAGGTCTTTCCCCATTCCTTCAAATTGAGAACCTTGACCTGGAAAAATAAGTGCTTTCATGACGTTGTTTTATACCAAAAATAGGGAATTAACTAATCATAAATAAACCTATCTACTATTTCTTTAGATGGTATGTCGCATTGCTTTAATTTACCAAAAAGTCTATACCTATAACTAGCAAATACATCATAGACAAAATCTCTAAGTATTTTAGGAAAAACTCTTAAAAGATTAAATAAAACAAATCCTCCACCAAATCCAGTAAAAATTTTTATGACAGCATCTGACTTCTTATAAACCTTATCTCCTGAATATAAGATAATAAATTTGCCTACTTGCTCTTTATCAATCTTACTACTTAAAAATTTTTCTGATAAGCTAGAGGAGATGCTAGCAAAAGAATACTTTCTGTTTTTATCTAATTTTATTAATTGCCTAATGAATCGACTGCAAATCACACAATAGCCATCATAAAAAATTATATCTCCTTTTATCTTATAAGTTGTACCCATCCCTTAATTTCTTTTTCGCTTTCATACCCATCAAGGACATCAAAAACAACCTTCGCATTGTAGTAATAAGTACCCTCAGCAAGGTCTACACCAAATTTATTTTTACCATCCCAATTTATGTAAATTCCATTAATATTATCCTCATTTGAGTTGTAATTAAAAACTTCATTTCCTGTCCTATCTACAACAGATATATCTACAGATCTAACAAATCTAGGACATTTTGAGTAGTCAAAATCTGTTATTGATCCATCAGAGAAAAAGGGTGAGAAGGTATCGTTCTTACCGTCTTCATTAGGCGTAAATACATTTGGTAATACATACTGTGGACAATTATTTCTAACTAAAGTATCAGATGGGACACTCTCATTCCCAGACCTGTCTAAAGCCGTTATAAAATAGTAACCTTTCATACTTGAAAGGTTCTTGTGAAGAAAAAATGTATTTGTAGAATATCCTATTTTTTTAAAGATATTATTATCATCTGAAAAGTAAATATTAAAGAACCGCGTATCATCACTACACTCACTATCATCTATATTCCATTCTATTCTATTCTCATATTCCCTCACATCGCAGGATAAATTATTAAAATAATTTTGACAACTATAGTCATCTGAAACTTTAAAATTAAGAGGTGGGCAAGGAGGTGTCAAATCATTAGTCTGAGCACAAATTCTTTGTGAGTTGTTTAAGAGAAGGTCATCAAACTCAACGTCTTTTGGTAAATTATTATTTTCATAAGATCCCGATGTTATGATATAATAACAATATATTTTATTTTCATCTAGAGAGATGCCTTCAAAGTTCCCATCATCTTCATAATTAAAACCTTCATTGATAACATTAACAGAATCAATTAAAATAAAGTCATTGACAGGATTGCCAGCTACGTTATTTCTGTATATGTAATGATATGGATAATATGATGATGAATTTGACCATGGCACATCAGCATTCCAACTAAGATCTATCGAACTTTCTTTTGCACTAAGCTCAAGTCTTGTTGAGGAAGCATAATATGAGAAATCAATTGAATTCTTTGAAGAATCAAAAGCCTCAATCTTATAGGTGTGAACATTATCGGAGGTATTTATGTAATTATCAAAATAAATTGTATCTGATAAGAAATCTGATTCAAATAACTTCTCTGATGTTCCATAGCCATTATATCTAGATATTTTATAGTAAAAGGGTAATGGAAAACTTACTGTATCTAAAGAAAGGGGAGGGAACCATTTAACGTTAATGTTTCCGTCAACACTATTAGTTCTGTTTACACTCACATTTGTCATAACTGGTGCGTTAGCCTCTATGAGTGTACAAACCTCTTGAGAGACATAACTTGTCCCACCTTCTGGCAGAGGAAATTCTGCCAAAATTCTATAACAATACTTTGAACCTGGTGCCAAGCCTACCCCATCATTTGTGTCATCAAATAAAATTTCATCTGCATCAATTTCACTAACTAACTTATATCCCGAACCCTCCGGTATACCTACTTCACAATTATCAGGATTAAAATCATAACTACCTACCCTCCTCCATATCTGAATTTTATCTGAGTTATCACAGCTGTAAAGGTCCCATGACAACTGGGTAGTTCTACCTGGTTTAGGTATTACCGAAAGACCAGTCGGAGCAGGAGCTACAACTTTTATTTGCCAATTACTAAACTCAACAAGATTTGGACCATACCTTGCCTTATCTGTTACTTTAAATTGTATATCATATGGCCTCTCCCTTACATGAGAACATTCTGTTTGCCATTCAAAATATAAATCTGCGGGAGTATTCTGATACTGAGCTGGATTCATAAGGTAGGTAGCTGGTGATGATTGGAATTCAAAAGGACCACCAAAAGCTTCAAGTTTTATATCATCAAAATTAGGATCCTCACCAGTTACGGTATCTCTTACTATTGTACCAGCCTCCACGCAAATTGGATCGAGTATCTCTAAAGTAGGCCTTTCATTCTCAGATTCTTCAATTATTACCTGCATATCCCTTGTAACATGACCTAACTTAAACCACTCCCCATCTACTTTCCTCCATTCTACAACTCTAAATGCAAAATTATATTCTCCACCTTGTCCTGGAGCATCCCAAACAAGATCTCCCACAATAGAATCAAGAGTGAAAGTTGGCTCTCCGAGACCTGCCTCATTACCCTGTCCAAAATCTTGATAAAATTCTTCGAAATTTGGGTATCTGTAATTTGTTACTTCAAATTCACCACTTTGCATTGGAATCACTAACTCGTAAGACAAACTGTCTCCGTCAGGATCAAATGCACCTGGATTATGAATATACCTTATGCCTACGACTCCGTTATCAATAGGAGGTATTAATAATACTGGAGTATTATTTAATCCAAAAAATGGATCAATCAAAATCTCAGTCTCAATGAAAAATGGGGTGTCTACTGAATTGTCCATATTTACAATTTCATCATTTCTATTTTGTTCAAAATAGCTCACCACGTACCTTCCTGGAGCTTGAAAAGTATGAACAATTTTATATAGATTTAAAGCAACCTGATTATCTAATAGAATCTTTTGAGATGAAATTGAGCCTTCATCTAAAACAGAAATTATATTCCCATCTCCAAATGAAAATTCACCTCCACCGAATTCAACTTCAGAACCTGTATCTGTATATCCTATCACAGTAAATTCATAAGTCAAACTTGTAGTTGAAATTCTCCTCGCTACTACTTCACCAGCTCTTATATGAGTTGAATAAACATCTAGATGAATTAGAAAAAGAAGGCAGAATGAAAGTATTGACTTATAATTCATAAATAAAGATAAAACAGTAGTTTTTATTAAAAACGTTATATAAACTATTTTTATTATACTTAAAAATTAGATTATAGTTCTCTAACTAAGAGAACATATACTGGGAGGTGGTCACTGTAGCCATCTGTAAATCCGCCACTCCAAAAACTTCTGAATGGGTAACCCTTCCATCTTCCACTTTTATTAAACAAATATTTAGGACTAAAAACTTCAGATTTATAATAACGCAATCTTTTGCTAGATTCATTAACTAGAGAGCCTGTAAATATTATCTGATCAAACAAATTCCAGTTATCTCTATAAACTAAAGTCCCAATTCCAGACTTAAACATATTTTCCCAGGGGTTATATAGATCAAAATTTTTTAAATTATTTCTTGAATCTTTTGAACCTAAAATCTTTTTTATACTTTCATTTGTTGGATCATCATTAAAGTCTCCCATTGTAATTATTTTTGCATTTCTGTCAATAGACTGGATTGAATCAATTATTTTCATATTTAACTGGGCTGCTTTATTCCTATAAGGTCTTGATCCCAATTCTCCTCCAGATCTTGAAGGCCAGTGATTGACTATTAAATAAATTTTTTCATCTTCAAGTACCCCCTCTACTACAAGCTGATCTCTTGTGTAATTAATTTTACCCGATTCATACTCTAGTTCAAGATAAATTGACTTATCATTAACTACTTGAAATGATTTTTTTTTATAGATAAGTGCCACATCAATACCTCTCTCGTCAGGTGAATCAAAATGAGAAATTCCGTAGTCTGCATTCCTAAGTAAATCGGAGTCTATCAAGTCTTCAATTACTTTTTTATTTTCTACCTCACACAGACCAACAATAGTTGGTAGAGCTTTAGTCTCATCAAAACCAATCTGAGATATTACTTTGGATAGATTTTGAATCTTTTTGTTATATACCTCAGACCTGTTAAATTTCATCTCCATTATTGGACTTGCCTCATCCCTTTTTGAAGTGTCATTAATAGTATCGAATAAGTTCTCTAAATTATAAAATCCTATCGTGTGAGCTTTGAATTTTTTCTGCTCTGAATAAGACTCAAAACATATAATAAAAATGAAAAAAAGTATTAGATGTGAAAATTTCATTTTTTTGAAAATCTATTTAATGTAAAATAATATTTATTTAACTATTTAGTGTTAATTTCGATATGTAAATGAGATATCTATTTCTTTTTATTTTATTTGTTGGATTTCAAAAGACATTCGCTCAAAAGTTAGATGGAGAAATTTTAGATCAATTATCTAGAGAACCTGTTGGACTTGTTCAAATAAGTACAGAAAAATTACAAATTACATCTGATGAAAATGGTATTTTTTCAATCGAAATTGATGGTGTTAAAAATATAATATTTTCAAAAACAGGATATGAAGAATTAGTTTTAGGAGTTAATGATATAATTATTGAAAACTCAAAATTTATTGTAGAGCTTTCATCAAACACTATTGATTCTGACCTTGAATCAGGTATAATATCTCTGTCAGATTTTGACTTGAGTGACGATGCGAATAGTAGCGATTTCGCATCAGGACAGCTTAGTGCCTATAACGATGTTTTTCAGAGTATTGCAGCATATCAATTCGGTATCGCAAGATTTAGACAAAGAGGATACGACTCCAGAAATAACCTTGTTCTGATGAATGGGCTTGAACTAAATAAATTATACGATGGCAGACCTCAGTGGAGTAACTGGGGAGGGTTAAACGATGTGCTGAGAAACAGAGAATATACTAAAGGATTAGAGGTGGGAAACTCAAATTTTGGTTCAATAAATGGATCTACTAATTTTATTTTGAGAACCTCTGAGTATCAAAAAGGACTAAGAGTATCTTACTCCTCTACCAACACAAGTTATACGAATAGAATACTAGCTACTTATAGCGGTTCAATCAAAGGTGATTGGCATTACACAGTTTCAGCAAGTAGAAGGTGGGCTGAGGAAGGCCATTTTCAGGGCACATTTTATGATGCAAACTCTTTTTTTCTTTCTCTTGAGAAGATAATGAATGATTTTCATAGTCTGAATTTTGTGGCTATATATGCTAAAAATAGAAGAGGTAAATCATCTCCTAACACTCAAGAAGTTTATGACTTAACTTCTGAAAATTATAACTCATACTGGGGTTGGCAGGGAGGAAAGAAAAGAAACTCAAGAGTAAAAAACTTAAATGAACCCATTTTCATTTTAACCCATAATTGGGATCTAAACGAAAGAGCTAACCTTAAAACTAGTTTACTGTATCAGTTTGGATCTATGGGTAATAGCAGACTCAATTACTCAGGAGGACCTAATCCTGATCCTTCTTACTACAGAAAATTACCTTCCTATTACCTTAGAAATTATTCCGAAAGAGCAGATTTATCTGACTATGCTCTTTTAAAGTTCACATCACAGAGTAACTACAACCAACTAGATTGGAATTTTATGTACCAATCAAATATGCTAAGTAATGAAAATAAAAGAAGTGTATACATGTTATATGAGGACAGGGTTGATGACGATTTATTACAATTAAACTCTGTAATGAATTATGATTTGAATGATAATTTTGATTTTAGTTTAGGTGTTAATGCAAAAAAATTAATTTCAAATAATTTTGCATACTCTCTCGACATGTTGGGTGGAGATTATTACGTTGATACTGACAGCTACAGAAGTGGTGATCAGGCCCAAAATGATCTTAATAATCCAGATAGAGTTATTGGTGAAAATGACAAGTTCAAATATAATTTTATTGTTAGATCTCTAAATCTGAGTGCATTCTCTAATATAACTTACACAAATAATAAGTATTCTTTATTCATAAGCCCGAAATATAGTTACAGAAGCCTGCAGAGAGATGGACAATTCAGAAATGGAGTTTATCCAGAGAACTCATTTGGAAAAGGAGAAAAGAAAGAATTTTATTCTCTTAGTGGTAAAGCTGGAATTGAATACAGAATAACTGGAAGGCACATAATTAATATAAATGGAGCATACGTAG
>CAJWTC010000034.1 GCA_913046795.1 uncultured Flammeovirgaceae bacterium
TGTCGGATTATTGGTTGTTTTATATACTGTTTTTGGTGGTAGCAGAGCAGTTAGTTACACTCAAAAATATCAAATGTATGTTATTCTGAGTGGACTATTTATAGCATTTTACTATATAAACTCATATATTTTTGATCAGATATCTTTTTCAAAATCTATTGATATTATAAAAATGTTTAATAAAAATAATGCAATTAATTTCTCTTTTGACCCTAAAGAAAAGTACACAATATGGACAGGCTTACTTGGTGGCTTCTTTTTATCTCTTTCATATTTTGGGACAGATCAATCACAAGTTTCAAGATACATTAACGCAAAAGATCAGAAAGAAAGTAAAATTGGTTTAATGTTTAACGCAATTTTGAAAATACCTTTTCAATTTTTTATTCTTTACATAGGTATATTGCTTTTCGTTTTTTATACTCTTTATCAGCCCCCAGTTAATTTTAATAGTAGTCTGGTCGACTTTCAATCAAAAAATAATCCAGAATTATTAGAATCAGTTAAAGAGGAATCAAAAATTATTTTTAATAAAAAAAAGGAATTAATTACAGAAAGTGAATATATGATGAATAGAAATACAATTATTAATAAGGATAATGAATTGGTTGTATCCAGAAAAAAATTAGAAATTGATGCGCTTGAATCAGGCTTTTCATATGACAGGCCTGAGACTGATTTTGTTTTTCTTCATTTTATTCTTAATTACCTACCACAAGGTTTAATAGGACTTATGATTGCTCTTATATTATCAGCTGCAATGAGTTCTACCTCTGCTGAAATTAGTGCATTGTCTGCAATAACAACTATTGACATATACAAAAGGTTTATCAATAAGTCAAAAAATGATAAAAATGATGTTAAAATGTCAAAGTTATTTACATTTTTTTGGGGCCTTATATCAATAATTGTTGCACTCTTTTTTGCTCAACAAGAAAACCTTATTGAATCAATTAATATTATTGCATCACTCTTATATGGAAATGTTCTAGGCATATTTTTACTTGCTTTTTTTCTAAAAAAAATAAAATCAAGTAATGTTTTTATTGGATCAATATTATCACAAATTACAGTATTTGCAATATATTTTATTTTAGGAAAATCAATTGGTTATCTCTGGTTTAATTTAATTGGTACAGGATTAACATGTTTATTTTCTATTATTTTATATTATTTACAAACTAAAAGATGAAAATAGGAATAATAGCACCTAAGGAGAGAGTTAAATGTTGGTTGAATACCTTTAAAAATTATGATGAGAATATAGATGTTTCAACTTATCCAGATATAGATTATAATAATATTGATTGTGTTTGTCTATGGAAACATCCTAAAAAAGTGTTAGGAAAATTTAAAAACTTAAAGCTTATTCATTCTATGGGTGCCGGGGTAGACCACATTATTAACGACCCATCATGTCCTAAGGGCATACCAATTTGTAGAATATCTGATGATAAACTATCATTCTCAATGACAAACTATATTATTACTGCAGTCCTATTCTATCATAGAAGAATTCTAAAGTATCAAAATGATAAAAAAAACAAGTTATGGGATCACATTACTCACCCTGAAATTTTACCAATAAATATAGGAATTCTTGGGTTTGGTGTACTTGGTTCAGACGCTGCTGATAAATTAAAATATATGGGTTTTAATGTGATTGGTTACTCTCTCAATAAGAAAAAGGAAAATGGAATAAAAATTTATCATGGTGAAGAATTAGATTTATTTCTATCAAAGATTAATGTTTTGGTATGTACTGTCCCTTATACCCAAAAAACTCATCATTTACTTGATAGGAATCTATTTAAAAAACTAAATAAAGAAACCTACCTTGTTAATGTTTCCAGAGGTAAAGTTCAAAACGAAAAAGATATAATTGAATACATAGATAATGGCACCCTATCAGGTGCTTTTCTAGATGTTTTTGAGACTGAGCCTCTACCAAAGTCAAGTGAGATATGGAAACATGATAAAATACAAATAACACCACACAATGCAAGCATAACTAATGAAGATGCAGCTGTACCTCAGATCCTAGATAACTACAATAGATTAGCGTCAGGGAAATCTTTAATAAATCAGGTTAATATTGAAAATGAATACTAGATCGTACTTTTATTTCCTGTTCCTTTTAATCTATTCAGGTGCCGCATCACAATCATTTGAGAAAATTTCTCTTCTTGATATTAATATGTTATCCTATCCATTTAATGAAAGTAATGCCTATGTAACTACAGATGGAAATAGAATGTTTTTTAATAGTTCAGACAACATTAATAATTCTTCTGGATTAAGCGACATGAACGATGTTTGGATAAGAAATAAAATTAATGGAGTTTGGGGATCACCAATTAATTTGACAGAAATCAATACAATAGAAGATGAATTGATTCTAGGATTGGGTGAAAGTGATCTGATAATATTGAGAAGTGGGTTTATTAATTATTACGATATAAATAATCAATATAAATTATTAAAAACTGAGAAAATAAATGGATTTACATCAAACTATAATCTGTTATCTGGATCAATTAATAACTCACAGGATAAACTTTTTCTTTCATTTGAGGGATTTGGAACATACGGTGTAGAAGATATTTATGTATCTAAAAAGAATAATAATGAGTGGGGTAGATTAAGCAATATTGGATCATCTGTTAACAGTGACTACCAAGACATATCTCCATTTCTATACAAAAAAGACACACTTGTATTTATTTCGAATAGAGAAGAGGTAGGATATGAGTTATATTTTACAGTCTTAAAAGACAAAATGTGGTCTGAGCCCATAAAAATGACTCTTTTAAATACATCTAAATCAGAATCTTCATTAACTTTTGATTATAATTCAAGTAATTTCATATTGTCTGCAACTACTGACAGCAAAACAAATTCAGATCTATTTTTTTATGCTGATACTAAAACTCTAATAAACGTAACCTTTAATCTAAACTCTGAGATCAGTAAGGGATATTTATACCATAACAGTGACACTATTCCTTTTAGCTCAAATGTATTCGGTTTTCCAATTGATAGTGATGATACCTATAATTTTAAATTTGTGGTAGATAATTATTTTATAAAAGATACAGCATTTGTAATAGACAAATCAGTTGAGATATCTATAAATTTAGATGAAATCAAGTCAGGTAGCAGGGTAGTATTAAAAAACTTAATTTTTAAACAGTCTTCTACCGATTTAGAAGATGAATCTCTTCTTTATTTAAGAGATTTATTACACCTGTTTAGAATCGATCCTGATATTCAAATAACAATTGAAGGGCACACTGATAATAGAGGCGGCTTTAGGTCTAATATCAAATTGTCAAGGGAAAGGTCAGAGGTTATTAAAAATTTTTTAGTAATAAACGGAATTAAGAAAAGTCAGATAAAAGTTAAGGGTCTTGGACCAACTAAACCTAGGTTTAGTAATGATTCTGAAGAATCAAGGAAACTAAACAGGAGGGTTGAGATATTTATTAATTAGGCTTGCAATCAGTTCCAGGAAAAGAATCCGTAACTTTAGTAAAAACAAATGAAGTATTATTTGTCGGTTTAATTGTTAATTTTGTTCCTATTGAATTAATGGTCATCGTGAAAGTACCATCTGGTTGAGAAGACTCTCCAATATATTCTAATTGATATGATATAAAATTAGCTTCATTTCTGAGAAGTGTTTGAGTATATTGAACACCTTCCTGACTAGAATTAAATGTTCCATTACCAAAAGGATATCTTGTGCACTTACCCTCCCAATAATCATCCTCACTATCTATATTTATTCTGTACCAATAATTATTAGTATCCACCCAAACTGAACCAGCATGAGTAGAGTGGAAAGTATTAGATAAAGATTCATCCTCATCACTACATCCTGTGAAAAGCATTAGAGATAATGTAAAAATTACTAAGTTATATTTCATAATTAGTAATTATACGACATAAATATTTAAAAATCGCTTTTATGAAATATTTTAATTATGAAATTTTAATTTGGTATTATTCGGATATCGTAACTGAATTAGGATATACCACAAAGTCATTTTCTATAATTTGAAAACTATCACCGTTTACCCATACTTGTCCGTCTCCAACAGTAATTACATCTCCATTATCAGATATAACTATATCTTTCATCTCTCCACCATTAAATTCAATAATTTCATTGTTTGGATTATTTCCACTGAAGTCAATTGTCCAATAGCTAGCTGATGTTACAGAATAATCGAAATATGTATATCCCGTAGCATAAATGTTTCCATTTTTTATAGTAATTGCAGATGCGTAAGCCTCCCTATCATTACTTGATACCTCAGATCTCCTTAGTGAAGCTTCCTTGAGAGTTTTTCTAGAATTTTGATTGTTCTTCCATACTGTTGGATAATAATGTGTAGCACCTCTCTTATTATCAGTCCATCCACTTATGTAGTAGTCGTTACCATCAATAACAATATCCATTGCTTCCCCGTCATTTTTTCCATCAAGATTTGATCTTTGATTTCCCACCCACTTTGCAGGAATGATTTTGTGCTCTTTTTGATACCAACCAACGGAAATTGGTTGCCCATTTAAAATTGCAATACCGTAGGCATCAGAACTTACTCCACTTTGAAGTGGATAAAGTTTTCCTTGTGGATTATCATCATTTAATATCCAATAACAAGCACTTGAAACTCCTCCAAAACTAGCTTTTTCAGATGCATAATTTCCAGATATGTATATATCGTCTCCGTCAAAAGCCAAAGCAAATGCGGTAGCTCCTCCCCATGATTCATCATTGTTAGGAGCATATAATTCGGTTTTAACGCCATCAATCCAAATTGCTGGATCTTGCTCACCGGTTGCCCATGTGGTTTCTCCAACAGCATATACAATTCCATCTCGAACTTTTATATCGTGAATAACCCTTGCATCATCTAAATCTACTCTAACGTATGTTCCACTACTATTTGATACCCAATAAGCTCCGTATTCGTTTCCTCCTGTCGAATATGAACCGGCAATATAAATCTGACCTGACACAGGAGTAGTTGGATCGCAGCACAAGATATCATCATCAGGATCACATCCTGAAAGATTAAATAAAAAAAAAGGTATTATTAAAATTTTTAGATAAAAGTTTGAAAATTTCATGTGTTTTTTAATTTTTTACAAAAATAATATTTTATGAATAAATATTTTAAATATTGAATAATTTAATATCCAAGAGCAATATTATCACCTCTTTTGTCAGCTCCACCTTCTAAAGACCCATCTTCATTAATTAATATACAATCCATTCTACCAAGCGATGATCTTTTTACTATATTGTGACCAATCTGACTTAATTCATTACTTAACTCATCAGATAAAGTAGTTTTCTCAACGACCAATACATCAGGTAACCATTGGTGATGAAATTTCTTTGCATCTACAGCCTTCTGCATATCCATACCGTAATCAATAACATTAAGAATTGTCTGAAAAACGGAGGTAATAATTGTTGACCCACCAGGAGTACCTAATACCATCAATAATTTATCGTTCTTCTCAATAATTGTTGGTGTCATTGATGATAGCATCCTCTTATTTGGTTCAATTGCATTTGCCTCACCACCAACCAATCCAAACATATTAGGATAACCTGGCTTAACACTAAAGTCATCCATTTCGTTATTTAAAAGAAATCCAGCACCCTCCACAACAACCTTTGATCCGTACCCACCATTAATAGTAGTTGTTACAGAAACAGCATTTCCATATTTATCAACTATTGAAAAATGAGTGGTTTCGTCAGACTCATATCCAACAAATGAACCTTCCTTAACTTTAGAAGATGGTGTTTTTATTTCACTTTTAATCTCACTAAATCTATTTGTTAAATAGTTTTTATCCAATAAAGATTTTTGAGGTACGTTAAAAAAATCAGGATCACCTAAATGTGTTGCCCTGTCAGCATATACTCTGCTTTCTATTTCAGAAATAGTGTTTATATATTCTGCTGAATTATGATTATAACTTTTAGTTTCTAGCTGTTCAGCACCATTTAATAATTGAACAAGAGCTATTCCTCCACTAGATGGGGGTCCCATCGATATGATTTTATGGTTTTTAAAGTATCCAACTATTGGATTTCTCCAAACTGAACTATAATTATCTAAATCTGATTGTGTTATAATTCCTCCTCCAGATATCATCTCATTAATAATAAGCTCTGCTACTTTTCCTTTATAAAAACCGTCCCTTTTTGATTCCTTAATTTCTTCTAATGTTTGAGCTAAATTTTCTTGTATTAATAAATTTCCTTGCTTCCATTCACTTTCCCTTATGAAAGGAATCTCATGATCATTTGCTTTCAATAAAGATTCTTTTACATTATTCAATCCTTTTGCTTGTTTCTCAGTTACTTCAAAACCCTCTCTTGCAACTTTTATTGATGGATCTAATAATTTATCCCATTCTAAATTTGAAAACTTCTCGTATATCTTAACCATTCCATCGACTGATCCTGGAATACCAGAAGCTAAATGACCAATTTTACTTTTCTTGTCATTCACTTCCATTTTACCATCAATATTATCTATATACATATCCCTAAATGAATTTTCTGGTGCTTTCTCTCTAAAATCTAAGGTACCAATTTCACCATCATTTAATCTATAAACTAAAAATCCTCCACCTCCAATATTTCCAGCATTTGGGTATACAACAGATAAAGCAAAATGAACAGCAACTGCAGCATCGAAGGCATTTCCTCCGCTTTTAAGTATATCTAACCCAATTTTAGATGCAATTGGATGTGCAGATGATACCATTCCATTATAAAATCTTGAATTATTATCACATGAAAAGGATATAAATAATGATAATAACAAAAGAGGTAAAAATGATATTTTGAAATTATATTGCGTTCTCATAGTTATGTGTGGTATAGTTGCAATTTACAATAAAGAAATAAAATTAGACAGTGATATGAGATCAAAGTCTTTGTCTATGTCTAAAAAAGTAAGACATAGAGGTCCAGACTGGTCAGGAATATTTACATCTGATAACGCGATACTTGCACATGAACGTTTATCAATTGTAGATGTTAAATCTGGAAAACAACCAATAATATCTAACAATGAGGAGTTAATATTAGCTGTTAATGGTGAAATTTATAACCATAAGTTAATTAGAAATGAAAATAAATATAAATATCAGTACAAAACTGAGTCTGATTGTGAAGTTATTATCCCACTCTATGATAAACTAAAAAATAATCTATTAGATCATTTAAAAGGTATTTTTGCTTTTTTTCTATATGATAAAAAAAACAATAGTTTTCTTGTAGGGAGAGATCCTATTGGAGTTATTCCTCTTTATATGGGAGAAGGAAGCAATGGAAATAAGTATTTTGCTTCGGAGATGAAATGTCTTGTTGGATTCTGTGAAAAGATAAGAGAATTCCCCCCAGGTCATTACATGACTGATAAAGACAAAGACCCTGTTAAATACTATAAAAGAGATTGGATGAGTTTTGATAAGGTTAAAAATCACTCATCAATCTCTGATTTAAAAGATTCACTCGAAAAATCAGTAAAGAGTCAGATGATGTCTGATGTTCCATTTGGTGTTTTATTATCTGGTGGTTTAGACTCTTCAATAATATCTTCAATTATCTCAAAATATTCTCAAAAAAGAGTAGAATCAGGAGATAAAAAAGAAGCATGGTGGCCAAGAATACATTCTTTTGCAGTTGGACTAAAAGATTCACCAGATTTAATTGCTGCTCGAAAAGTAGCAGATCACCTTAAAACAGTTCATCATGAAATTCATTTTACAATTCAAGAGGCATTAGATTCATTAGAAGATGTTATTTACTATTTAGAAACTTATGACGTAACAACAGTCAGAGCTTCAACACCAATGTATTTAATGGCTAGATACATTAAATCAATGGGAATTAAGATGGTACTTTCAGGTGAGGGAGCAGATGAAATATTTGGTGGATACCTATACTTTCATAAAGCACCTTCACCTAAGGAATTTCATGAAGAGACACTAAGGAAAATAAATAAATTACATCTATATGACTGCCTTAGAGCTAATAAGTCTCTAGCAGCTTGGGGTGTTGAGGGTAGAGTTCCATTTCTAGATGTTGATTTTTTAGACTATTCTATGAATTTAGACCCTTCTCATAAAATGATAAAAAATAATAAAATTGAAAAAAATATTCTCAGAGAAGCTTTTAGTGGATATATACCTGAAACTGTTCTATGGAGACAGAAAGAACAATTTTCTGATGGAGTAGGGTATTCTTGGATAGACTCACTAAAAGAATATGCTGAACAACAAATTGATAACAAATCATTTGATAATCGAAAGGAAAGATTCCCCGTTAATACACCAAGATCAAAAGAAGAATTTCTTTTTAGAAGAATTTTTGAAAAACATTTTCCAGGAGATGATTGCGCTAATTGTGTCCCCTCATCAAAGTCTGTTGCTTGTAGCACTGAAGAAGCATTGAAATGGGATAAAGAATTTGAAAATATGATTGATCCATCTGGAAGATCAATAAAAAAAGTTCACAAGGATTCGTATTAATTAAATTGAATCTAATGAACTAATTATATCATTAATTAAATCATTAGAATCTTCTATACCAATTGATAATCGAACAAGAGACTCACCCATACCCATCTTAATTTTTGTGTCAATATTTACATCAGCATGAGTCATAGAGTAAGGGTGACAAGCTAAACTCTCTGTCCCACCTAAACTTACTGCAAGTTTTACAAGTTTAAGATTATCAAGGAATTTAAATGCTTCTTTTTCACCTCCGTTTACATCGAAAGAAATCATTCCACCAGGACTGCTGTATTGTTTATTAATTATATCGTACTCAGGTGAATCTTTAGTTACAAGGCCTAAATAATGGACTTTGTCAACCATTTTATGAGAAATTAGTTTTTTTGCTATCTTGTTAGCATTCTCTGCACTTTTTTCCATTCTTATTTTAAGTGTCTCTAAACTTCTTAATATCAGCCAAGATGTAAATGGTGATGCCATGTTACCCATAAATACTCTAAGGGTTTTAATTCTAGATATAACTTCATTACTTCCACATGCTGCTCCAGCAACAAGATCACTGTGACCACCTATATACTTTGTTGCAGAATATAAAACAACATCAGCGCCGTGATCTATGGGCTGAGAAAATACTGGACCCATGAATGTATTGTCAATAGCAAGATAAACTTTTTCATTTTTTGTGGAAAAATGGTTAGCAAGTTCTTTTGACTTATGTATATCAACAACGGAGTTTGTAGGGTTTGCAGGAGACTCTATGTATACTAAACTTACTTCTGTATCTGGGAATTGTTCATTTTTTTTATTAATAATTGATTCTATAGATTCCATAGAATTAAAGTACATAGACTTGATATTATATTTAGGGAGAACCTCCTCTATAAAATGATCTGTACCTCCATAAAGTGGTGATGAGTGAAGAATTAATGTATTAGGCCTTGTCAGTTCTAAAATAGTAGTTGTAATTGCTGCCATTCCACTTTGAAATAATGCACAACCATCTGATTTATCCCAAAGCTTTAACCTGTCTTCTGCAATCTCAAGGTTGGGATTATTTATTCTTGAATATGCCAATGACATGGATTCATCTTTACCTTTCTCTCTCAAACCATATGCAATATGAAAATGGGACTTACCCTCTTCTGCATTTTTAAAAACAAATGTACTAGTCTGAAATAATGGAACTTTAGCAGACCCCTCTGATAAATGTGGGTCATAAGCATATCCCATCATTTCACTTTCTGGCTTGTTCTTTTTTTTCATTTTAATATAGTTTTAATTACCACCCCAGGTGCCTTGAAAAAATAAACCAACACCTAATTCTACCCAAATGTAAGATATAATTAAAGTAAGATAAATAATATATAAAGTTTTATTATTGATCAGAGTTAATTCATAAAAAATGACAATTAAAGTAATAAAAATTAATGTATAAATATTTAGGTATAGGACTATTGGGAGTATTATGGAGAATATTATAAGAGAAATAAAATGATCTTTTCCTTTCAACCAGTAATTATTTAATAGGAATAGATATACCAGTTTTTTCCCATCTGAGTCTAAGATATAATTGCTGATTTTCAGTCATGAAATCAATTGTAAACTGTTCTAAATCTTCATCTGTAGAATAAGATGGTACATTTGTTATTAATACATCATTTTCTCTGTTAGGATTAAAAAACCCAAATCTTCCGTGCTCTGAATTTAATATAACATCCCAACTACTTTTATTTGGGAATGTGTATAAAAAATATTTTCCGGGTTTTAGAATCTCACCATTAAAAGAAATCTCAGAGCTATTATAGAAATCGGTACAAAAATTTGCACCAGTTCTCCAGTATTTATTGTAAGGAACTAATGCTCCATCTTCCTCTGAACCAAAAACAAGTCTTCCTTTCTTATAAGGTCTACTGTAATCAACGGCCAAATCAGTTGATTTATTATCTTTTTCAATTTTATGACTTATAGATTCTTTTGGACTAATTGGGTTTAGAAAAGTTATGTAGAGTGGGTAACAAAGTAAAAGTACAAATATTAAAGGGACGTATTTAAGGTATTTCATATATTAAAATTGTATTAGAATTATATTAAAAATATTTATTATTAATCAATAAATTTAGTAAATAATTAGTTTAATTTTCTATTTCCCCATTTTTGTCTTGATGTTAAGGAATCATCACAAATTTCTAAGCTAAGGTTTCTAATTAAATGGGTAGGGGTTCCACCTCCACCTTCTCTAAATTCTTCAGAAACAGTTATACATAAATTCAAATCATTAACTGGGTGGATATTTCCATTTTTTTTTAAGACAAACTTTTGTTTTTCGTTACTATCACAATTACTCAATATTAAACTTGATGTACTCTCAATTTTAGAAGCTTCCATACATACATTAAAATATTCAATCAAAAATTGACCCTGACTAATTTTTAATTTATCAAAACCTTGATCTACAGCAATTTCACCTTGATATGAGTAACAAGTATGAGCTTGTAATGATTTATTTATGTCCCCATTAGTTTTGTAACCCCTCATGTCTATACAAAATCCTCTTGAATCGTTAAGATTATTTAATAAATAGACCTCAACAATTTCATTTACAAAAACTTCGGTTTCATCATTGATATCAGATGACTGATTATTACATGAAAGAAGAAATATCAATAGAAATAGAAGATTAATATATTTCATTTTCTCGTTTATGGAAAGTTTTCTGTATTCTCTTAAGGTATAAAATTTGAACACAAATGTATCAAACAAAATGAAAAGATGAGTAGTGTAAAATCATTTACCAATACAAAACTTACTAAATATATTACCAAGTATCTCATCATTAGTTACCTCTCCTGTTATCTGACCTAAGCTATCTAATGAATATTTTATATCTAAAGCTAGCAAATCAGTATTAGACCTATTTTCTAAATTAATTTTAACGTTTTTAATTGATTCTCTAACTTTTAATAAAGAGTTATAGTGTCTTTCATTTATCATAATATCAGATGTGTCATCTATTATATTAGTTTTTATATAATCATTTATTCTTTCTTTGAGG
>CAJWTC010000035.1 GCA_913046795.1 uncultured Flammeovirgaceae bacterium
ATATGGCATGCGGGTGATATAGGATCAATTGATATTCTGAATCAGCTTCATAAAACATCATCAACCAGAGCTGTTTTTGGGAATATTGATGGTGATGTGTTGAGAAGAGAAACAAAAGAATACCTCGTATTTAATATTGAAAGCATCAAAATTTTGATGATACATATTGCGGGAAGTATAGAGTCTTATAACTCAAAAACAAAAAAATTAATAATTGATAACAAACCAGACTTATTAGTATGTGGACATAGCCATATATTAAAAGTAGCAAGAGATAGAAAATTTAATTTACTTCATATAAATCCAGGTGCTGCAGGGAAAGTAGGGTTTCATAAAGAAAAAACTATTATAAGATTTGATATATCGAATAAGAAAATACAAAATATGCAAGTTGTAAAACTTGATAATTAAACTATTTTTTTGGTGACTTCTTAGAAGATTTGGCAAAACCTTTCTTAATTTCTTCTATGTCGACATTTCTAATGACAGGTTTTGCATTTAAACTTTTAATTACCTGTTTAGCTCTTTTAGCTTTAGAAACATTTTTTCTTCCTTTTCTTTCTAATCTAGTGACTGCCATAATTTTTATATTATTGCCGCAATTTAAATAAAAAATAATGTAAATCATTTGCTAGCTTTGTAATAAATTTTAAAAAAATGAATAAGGTTAAACCATCACTTGCAAAAGGTACAAGAGATTTTGGACCTGAAGAAATGGAAATAAGAGAATATGTCATCAATATATTTAAGAATATATTTGATCTCTTTGGGTTTAGATCTATTCAAACTCCATCAATTGAAAATATTGATACACTAACTGGAAATTATGGGGATGAAGGTGATAAACTAATTTTTAGGATTTTGAATTCAGGTGATTTTCTCAAAAAATCAGATGAGAATGATTTCAAAGAATCACTCAAATTAAAATCAAAAATATCTAGTAAAGCACTTCGATATGACCTAACAGTTCCTCTTGCAAGATTTGTTTCGATGAATCAAGAAAAAATATCAATACCATTTAAAAGGTACCAGATACAACCAGTATGGAGAGCAGACAGACCTCAAAAGGGAAGGTTTAGAGAATTTTATCAGTGTGATGTTGATTACATAGGAACTAACTCCATAGTTTGTGAGGCGGAGATAATCGATCTTGTTTATACACTCTTTGATAAATTAAAGATATATGATATAGATTTTAAATTAAATAATAGGAAAATACTACAAGGTATTGCCGAAGTAAACGGTTTATCTGATAATTTCAATGAATTATGTGTTCTGATAGATAAAATAGATAAAATAGGTCTAGAGAAGTTTGAGAAAGAGTTGATAAGAAAAGATTATAATTCTAAAACAGTAAAATCTATTACTGAAATATTTAATTTCAACGGTTCTAATTTGGAAAAAATTAATTTTATAGAAAAAGTAATTAGTAGTTCTCAGCTTGGTAAAGATGGTGTTAAGGAGATAAAAAAATTAATGGATGTGAATGATAACTTTACTATTGATTTTAGTCTCGCTAGAGGACTATCTTACTACACATCTTCAATATTTGAAGTTAAGTCAAATAAAAGTAATATTGGCAGCCTATGTGGAGGTGGAAGATATGATAATTTAACAGAGAATTTTGGGTTAAAAGATATGCCTGGAATTGGAATTTCTTTTGGTATAGAAAGAATTTTTGAGTTATTAAAAGAGAAAAAAGATCCTGTTTTACAAGACGGAAAAAATAAAATATTACTATCCTATTTAGATTCAAGATATCTACCAAATTGCTTGGTTATAGCAAAAAAACTTAGAGATGAAGGCATCAGCGTCGACTTAATATCTGATAATCTAAAGCTAAAAAAACAATTGAAATATGCAAATAAAAATAATATTCCCTTCGTTATGATTGTTGGTGAAGATGAAATTAAATCTAATAGTTTTACTTTTAAATCTATGGAGAATGGAAAACAGGTAAAGAATTCTATAGATGAAATTATATCTACAATGAAGTCATTAAAATCAAATGAATAGGTGTTTTTTTTTTATTATAGTTTATAATTTATTTCCATTAAATCTCATATCCCAGAAAAGTAACCTTGGTAGATTTGAGATAAACGTAACTCAAGGCTGCTCACCATTAAAAATAGAAATCGTTAGTGAAGATGTTGATTCTTCAGCTACAGTAATCCAATACGATTTTAATTATGATATTAATAACCCATCATTCAATCCATCCGTATCTTCAAAATATTCCTATACAACTCCTGGAAAATATACGATAGCGCAAGCAATCAATGTTGATAATACAGAAAAAATTGACGTTATAGAAGTTGAAGTATTTGAGTCAAAAAAAATTGATTTAATTATTAATAATTGTCTTAATAATAAATTAGAATTAATAATATCTGATGATTACTACGATGGGTTTAACCTATATGTCGACAACAGATTTGTCAAAGAACTCAATTCAGGAAAAAACGATTTAGAATACGGAGTATTTTTAGATTCTGAAAATAAATTTCATGGTATAATTAAAGGGAAATTTAATAATAATGATGAGAGTTGTTATGATGTCAGTTTCTCAGTATCGTCAATAAATTTAAATTCTAAACCCTTTATTGACTCTGTTGTAGTTTCAGATGACAGGACTTCATTTAGTCTATTTTATAAACCAGAGAAAAGCACTAACTATACTTTATATGTAGATGGAAATATTGATTCTACTTATTTCTCACCATCATATATTTACTTTAATGATTCAGAAATTAAAATTTTTAATAAAACATTTTCAGATAAATATGTTAGCATAGAGAAAAATTATTTATGTCAAAATGAGAAAATTGAGGATAAAATATATCTATTATATATGAATACATATGAAGTTGAAGAAGGCGTTAGAATAGATTTGAATTACGACAATGATTTTGATTCAGTTAATATTTATAAAAACCAAAAAATATTTTCATCTTCTAAAGAAAATAATGTTGATAATTATAATTTAATTAAAGGTGAGGAATATTGTTATAGAGCAGTAGGCTATAAGGAAGGAAAAAAATCTATATCTAATACAAATTGTATTATTATTAAAGAAAATCACAATCCATTACCAATTGCTAATACTTTTTCACCGAACGGAGACGGTCTAAACGATGAATTTAAACCTTTTCCAAGAAGTGTAAAAGACTATAATTTATTAATCTATGACATGAGTGGGGTAAAGGTTTTTGAGAGTCAAGATATAAATATTGGATGGAATGGATATTATGATGGCAAAATAACTCAAGGTTCATATATTTACATATTAAATTTTGTTTTTGATGGAAAAGATGTTAATCAAAGAGGTAAATTTTTATTAATTAAATGATATTATATGTTTGACATGATGAAAATGATGGGCAAAGTCAAAGAAGCTCAAGAAAAAATGAAAAAAATTAAAGATCAACTAGATACTATAAAAGTTGAATCTGAATCTGGCGCTGGTCTTGTTAAAGTTGAAGTAAATGGAAAAAAGGAAGTTATATCGATCAAAATTGATGAAAGCATAATCAATGAAATTGAAATGGTAGAAGACCTAACGGTAGCAGCAGTCAATAAAGCTTTGAAAGAAGTTGAAATAAAATCAAACGAATTTATTAAGGAAAAAACTGGAGATATAATACCTAATATTCCAGGTTTCGATATAGGAAATATTTTCAAATAATGCTATCAAATAAAAGAATAGCTTTAGCAATATTAAATTATAATGGTCTTGAACTTCTTAAAAAATTCTTACCATCTGTATTAAAACATTCTGATAAGAAACTTTCAAGTATATATGTTATTGACAATAATTCTAGCGATGAATCTGTACCATTTGTTGCTAAAACATATCCTGATATTCAAATAGTTAAAAATGATAAAAATTATGGTTATGCTGGTGGATACAATGAAGGTCTAAAAAAAATAGATACAGATTACTATGTATTACTAAATAATGATGTTGAAGTAACTGAGAATTGGCTCAGTCCAATGTTTGAGCTTCTGGAATCAGATGAAAGCTTTGCAGCATGTCAACCAAAGATCAAATACTTTAAAAACAAAAAGTTATTTGACTATGCTGGAGGGTCTGGAGGATTTATTGATCTTTTAGGTTATCCATTTTGCAGGGGAAGAATCTTTAATTCTCTTGAAGAAGATTATGGACAATACGATGATTTGAAAGAAGTTTTTTGGACTTCGGGATGTTGTTTTATGATTAAATCTAAAATCTTCAATAACCTTGGAGGTTTCGATGAAGATTTTTTTGCTCATATGGAAGAGATAGATTTATGTTGGAGGTTAAGAAATTTACAATATAAAAACTTTTGTCAACCTAAAAGTGTCATATACCATTCAGGAGGAGAAACTCTAAACAAAGAAAACCCAAAAAAAACATTCCTTAACTTCAGAAATAACCTGACAATGATTTTAAAAAATGATTACCTATCCATTGCTATTTTTAAAATTTTAATAAGATTATTTCTTGATATTTTAGGATCAATTAAAATAAGTTTTGATAATAATAATATTGCTCATATAGGATCAGTATTAAGAGCTTATTCTGAATTTATTTTAAAAATACCTATTACGATACTCAAAAAAAGAGTCAGTATTTTAAATTATGCAAAACCAAAAGGAATCATCTTGCCATTTAAATACTTTATTATGAAGAAGAAAAGGTTTAGTGATTTATAAATATTTGTTCTATAAATAGATAAAAATATGTATTTTTGAGACTTGATAAGTAATTACTTAATTAATTAAACTATGAAAAATATTAATATTTTAAATATACTCATCTTCTCATTTGTGATGTTTACTGCATGTAACCCACTTAAAAAGATGATTGAATTATCTAAACAACAAGAAGTAAATGTTAACCCTAATCCTATAGCATTAGCAGGATCAAATGTATCCTTTGATGTTCAGACTACCCTTCCCAAAGGCATGTTACCTAAAGGAACTAGTTACACATTAAATTTTGAATTTGATGGTAATGACGTTGGGTCAGTTGAATTTAAGGCTACTGATTACCCTAACAGTTCTTCATCAACCTCATCATCAACAAAAACTCTTTCAGTTCCTTACAATAGAGAAACTATGGGTGGATCTCCTGGAAAGTTAACGATTGTAGGTACTGCAAAAGTTGTTGCAACAGGCAAGAGCCTTAACACAGAAGAATCTGATGTAGCTGATGGTGTAAATAATACAATAACATTTACAAGAGCTACAGCTATCCCTACTCCCAAAGCATATCCGGGATACACTGATGCTGAAGAGACAGAAACTACTTCAGTTGATTTTTACTTTAACCAAGGTAGTTCCTACTTAAGAGGTTCTGAGAAAAAAAGTGATAGAGGAGAAAATTTCGCTGCTTTTCTAGCAGAAAAAAATGTCACAAAAGGTGTTAATATAGTTGGTGCCCATTCACCTGAAGGCTCAACTAAAGTAAATGAATCTCTAGCCTCTAGAAGATCTGCAAGTATTGAAAAGTACTACAGAGCTCAGATGGATAAATATGATTATAAAGACGAAGCCGACAAGGTAGGCTTCAGCTTGGTTCCAGTTGTAGAAAATTGGAATGCGCTGAGAAGTGGCCTAAAAAGCTCTGATGCAATTTCTAGCTCTGAAAAATCTCAGATCCTAGCTATCGTTAATGGTGGAGGATCATTTGTAGACAAAGAGAAATCACTTTCTAAACTTTCTTCATACAAAATGTTAATGAAAGAGATCTATCCAGATCTTAGAAATGCAAGAACTGAAGTTGTTACAGTTATTGAAAAGAAACCTAATAACGAGATATTAGCTATTGCTCAAAATATAGTATCTGGAGAAGCTTCTTCAGACGCACTATCTCATGGAGAGCTATTGTTTGCAGGAACACTAACTCCTGACCTTGCAGAAAAAGCTTCAATTTATGGCTCTGCAGTTAAGTGGGGAGGAACATGGCAGGCGCATAATGACTTTGGATCAGTACATATTGAACTTGCGAGGGAAGAAGAGGAAGGATCAGATGCACAACTAAAATTATTAGAAGCTGGCAAAACACAATTAGATATTTCTAACACAAAAAATGAGAATGCTGAAGCACATTTGAATCTAGCTGCTATTGCTGCGATGCAGTACGACTGGACTCTTGCCAATGAGCATATCAATAAAGCCGCTGATCTAGACCTTACATATGCAGAAGGAAGATATAATATGGCAAAAGGAACAATTTTAATTACGCTTGGTGATTATGAAAATGCATTAAACCACCTTAATAAAGTCGACCATAGAGGTTGGGCAAAGTGGAGAAAAGGTATCGTTCAATTAATGTCAGGTAATACTGGTGAGGCTAAGAAGGAGATGGCAGCATTAAGAAAACAATTCAAAGAGAGTGGATGGAAAGAAAACGGAGGAATTGACTACATAAATGCAATTATATCTGCAAGAGAAGGAAATTCTAATGCTGTAGCTGAAAACCTTAAAAATGCTTTATCTAAAGACGAAGATGGATCGTTGAAGGAAAGGCTTGTCAATGATGTTGAATTCTTAAATTACAATGACGCAGTTCAGTCTGCTATGAATTAATTTTTTAAGAAATTATTTATATAAAAGGCCTTGATAATCAAGGCCTTTTTTTATTTTTGCCGAGTATGAGAGAGATTCAATTTAGAGAAGCATTAAGAGAGGCTATGGTCGAGGAGATGAGGCTAGATAAAGACGTTTATTTAATAGGAGAAGAAGTAGCTGAATATAATGGAGCTTATAAGGTTAGTCTAGGTATGCTAGATGAGTTTGGACCAGAAAGAGTTATTGATACACCTATAGCCGAAACTGGATTCACAGGTATAGGAATAGGTTCAGCAATGAATGGTCTAAGACCAATTGTAGAGTTTATGACATTTAACTTCTCACTAGTCGCAATAGATCAAATAATAAATGGAGCAGCAAAAATGTATCAAATGTCAGGTGGACAATTTAATATACCAGCTGTTTTTCGTGGTCCAACTGGTAACGCTGGACAACTCGGTGCACAACATTCACAAAATTTTGAAAACTGGTATGCTAACACTCCTGGTCTAAAAGTTGTTGTTCCCTCAAACCCTTACGATGCAAAAGGACTTCTTAAAACCTCTATAAGAGATGATGATCCAGTTATTTTTATGGAATCTGAGTTGATGTATGGTGATAAAGGAAATGTTCCTGAGCAAGAGTATCTCATACCAATTGGTGAATCTAATGTTGTTCATGAAGGTAACGACGTTACCCTTGTCTCATTTGGTAAGATGATGAAAGTAGCAGAAGAGACTTACAGCGAAGCAAAAAAAGAAAATATAAGCGTTGAAGTTATTGACCTAAGGTCTGTAAGACCAATTGATTATAATAGTATAATAAAATCTGTTAAAAAGACAAATAGACTTATTATTATAGAGGAGGCATGGCCCCTCGCCTCTATCTCATCTGAAATAAGTCATCATATCCAAAGGTTTGCATTCGATTATTTAGATGCTCCTGTACACAGGATAACTTGTGAAGATGTACCATTCCATTATTCTCCTACTCTCATAAAAGAAATTCTTCCTAGTGTTGAGAAGGCTATGAAAGCTATAAAAACAGTTACATACAAGAACTAGTTTTGTTTATCTGATAAACCTAAAGCAGACATCATACCTGACGGACCAGATTTTTTCATCATTTTCATCATCTTACGCATCTGATTAAATTGTTTCAAGAGTTGATTAATTTCTTGTACAGATGTTCCGCTACCCATTGCAATTCTTTTCTTTCTGTTACCGTTTAGAATATCGGGGTTTTTTCTCTCAATCGGAGTCATAGAATAAATTATAGACTCAATAGGCTTAAATGATTCATCGTCTACATCAACATCTTTAATTTTTGAAGATACACCTGGCATCATGCCTAGAAGGTCTTTAATATTACCCATTTTTTTTATTTTTTGGATTTGCGAAAGGAAGTCATCTAATCCAAATGTGTTATCAAACATTTTTTTCTGAAGCTTTCTTGCTTCCTCCTCATCAAAATTTTGTTGGGCTCTCTCAACAAGACTAATAACATCACCCATTCCCAGTATCCTTTTCGCCATTCTATCAGGATGGAACACATCAAGGGCATCCATCTTCTCACCTGTGCTAATAAACTTTATAGGTTTATTTACAACCTTTCTAATTGAAAGAGCTGATCCTCCCCTAGAATCACCATCTAATTTAGTTAAGACTACACCATCGTAATCGATCGCCTCATTGAAAGTCTTTGCAGTTAAAACTGCGTCTTGGCCTATCATCGAGTCAACAACAAAAAGTGTTTCTTGAGGTTTCAAACTAGACTTTAACCCTTTGATCTCTTTCATCATTTCCTCATCAATTGCCAACCTACCTGCAGTATCAATTATAACGGATTTATACCCTTTACTTTTTGCATGTTTAATTCCCTTTTTTGCAATATTTAAGGGTGATTTAGATTTTTTATCTGAAAATACTTCTATCTTCAAATCATCACCGATCACATGAAGTTGCTCAATAGCAGCGGGTCTGTAAACATCACAAGCTACCATTAGAGTCTTCTTACCTTTATTTGTCAGGTATTTTCCAAGTTTTCCACAGAAAGTTGTTTTACCAGAGCCTTGGAGACCAGAAAGAAGGATAACATTAGGATTTCCATCAAGGGATAATTCAGCAGACTCACCACCCATTAAGTCGGTAAGTTCATCTGCGACTATTTTTGTTAATAGCTGACCTGGGGAGACAGAAATTAATACATTCTGACCCATAGCCTTATCTTTTATATTAGCGGTAATCTCCTTTGCTACCTTATAGCTAACATCAGCATCAATAAGAGCCCTCCTAATCTCTTTTATGGTAGAAGCAATATTAATCTCTGTTATTCTACCTTGGCCTTTTAAAACTTTAAAGGCTCTATCTAATTTATTACTTAAATTTTCAAACATCTAAAGCAAAAATAATAATTAAAGGAAATAATGATTCATTTATTTCATTAATAGTATTTATATTTCAAAAAAAAAATATTGAACATAAAGTATCTAAAACATTTACTGTCAATTTTTCTATTCATAGGATTAAATATGTACATATTTAACCCTGTTATCTTCTCTAATAAACAGCTGAAGCAACATGACATTGAACAATGGAGCTACTCTGCAAAGGAGTCATCTGAGTTTAGAAAAGTTAATGGTGAGGAAGCTCTTTGGTCAAATTCTATGTTCTCAGGTATGCCAGGCTATCTTATCGATGTCAAGTGGTCAAATGATATAATGGGGTACATCCATAAATTTTATAGCTTTTTCTTCCCCCACCCAACCAATATATTATTACTATCATTTCTAAGTTTTTATTTCATGCTGATAGCATTTAATGTCAGACAAGAGATTGCCGTTTTTGGCAGTATAGCATTCACCTTGTCATCATACATGATAGTTGGAATTGGAGCTGGTCATAATGCAAGAATAGGTGCTATAGCCTACATGCCGTTAATTATTGCAGGAGTTCATACTTGTATACATAAAAACAGAAACCTTGGATTTATAGTTACTGCTTTAGCTTTAGCCCTTCAGTTAAGACTAAATCATTTACAAATAACATATTATACCCTGTTTATTTTAATCTTTTATGGAGTATCTCAACTTATCTACTTTTACAAAGAAAAGAGAATAACCTATTTTATAAAAAGGATATCAGTACTCGTAGTCGCAGCTTTAATTTCGGTTGGAACATTTTTTGGAGAAATTTGGGCTATCCTTGAATACTCTGATGAATCGATAAGAGGGAAGTCGGATCTAGATATTGGCAGAAGCGGATTAGATAAACAGTATGCTTTTCAATACAGTAATGGGATCTTTGAGCCGTTAACATTATTCTTTCCTCATGTTCTTGGTGGATCAAGTCAAGAGACGTTAGGGAATGACTCTAATTTGGGAAAAGCACTAAGAAAAAATAATGTTGCTACAAATCAAATTAATAATCAACTTAGAAGGGTTCCTACATACTGGGGAGATCAGCCACTTACTGCACCCTATTATGCTGGTTCAATTTGTATATTTCTATTAATTTTTGGACTTATAATTTTAAAATCTCACGAAAAAAACTGGTTGATATATTTATTGGTAGCTAGTGTTTTACTGAGTATGGGTAGTAATCTAGAGTTTATTAACAATATATTTTTTGAATACCTTCCTGGTTACAATAAATTTAGATCTGTTACATTTATAATAATAATATCTATTTTTTCTGTTGTGTTACTTTCCTCTCTAGCACTACAAAAATTTATTGAGAATCCAGAAAAACATAAAAGTAAATTTTTTAAATCTATCTACTTCACGTTGGGAATATATGTGTTGATGTCTTTATCATATTTTGTATTAAGCTTCTCTGGTAAGGTAGATTCAAACTTTGCTAGTTATCCAGAATGGTTTATTAACTCTCTGATAGATGACAGAAAAAGCCTCTATATAGGTGATTTAATTAGAGGTGGAACTTTTATAGTTATCTTAATTATACTGTCGTTTGGGATATTATATAATAAAATTTCAAAGTCGATATTTGGAATATGTCTCATCGGAATAATGGTAGTAGATCACTTTATAAATAACTCATCTATATTAAAAAATGATTCTGTTTGTGAGGTGTTTGGAGACTGTTCTTTCAAGAGGGTTAAGGAATTAGAGATAACCATGACTGAGGCTGATCAATTCATACTTGAAAATAATATAGAAAGGAAAAGAGTGTTTAATCTTCAAAATACATTTAATGATGCTAGAACATCATACTATCATTCATCCATAGGAGGATATCATGGAGCAAAAATGAGAAGATATCAGGACGTAA
>CAJWTC010000036.1 GCA_913046795.1 uncultured Flammeovirgaceae bacterium
GTGGCACCCATAGTGGCAACAATTAGCGTTATATTTTTATATATAAACTTATATATTTATGATTGAATCTAGTTAGAAATGGGTGAATACATCAAAAAAACAAAGAAAATAGTAGAAATGTAAAGAAAAAAGCGGGATGGACGGGATTCGAACCCGCGACCTCCTGCGTGACAGGCAGGCATTCTAACCAGCTGAACTACCACCCCGGTTGAATTTGATAGGCAAAAGTATCTTTTCATTGATACTTATGAAAGCAAAACATTAACTTTTTAAATTGATTGTATTAAATCTTTCATAAATTTACATTCAAATTATATCAATATGTCTCTAGACTTTGAAAAACCAATAATTGAGCTTGAAGAAAAGCTAAATCAGATGAAGGATATAGCTGCTAAAAACGGAAAAAGTTTAGATGATGAGGCAGTATTACTTGAAGATAAAATAAATGAGTTAAAGAAAGAGATTTTTTCTAACCTCACAAGATGGCAGAAGGTTCAGCTTTCAAGACATCCCAAAAGACCTTATTTCCTTGATTATGTTTACAAAATAACGAATGAGTTTATTGAATTGCATGGAGATAGAGTTGCAAAAGACGATAAGGCAATGGTTGGCGGTATTGCGGATATTGATGGTAAATCGGTTGTTTTAATTGGTCAGCAGAAGGGTAGGACAACTAAAGACAGACAATTTAGAAATTTTGGTATGTCCAACCCAGATGGGTACAGAAAAGCCCTAAGATTGATGAAAATTGCTGAAAAATTTAAAATGCCTATAGTCACATTAATTGATACTCCTGGTGCTTATCCTGGACTTGAGGCAGAGGAGAGGGGTCAGGCAGAGGCAATTGCTAAAAATATACAGCAGATGGCAACCCTTAAAGTTCCTGTGATATGTATAGTAATTGGTGAGGGTGCATCTGGAGGAGCTCTTGGAATTGGTGTTGGAGATAAAGTTTATATGATGGAGTACACATGGTATTCTGTAATCTCACCAGAATCGTGTTCCTCGATACTATGGAGAAGTTGGGATTATAAAGAGCAAGCCGCAGAAGCCCTTAAATTGACATCTTCTGATCTAAAGAAAATGAAAATCATTGACGGGGTAATAAAGGAACCTCTGGGGGGTGCTCATAATAACGTTGATAAAGCTGCCAAAAGATTGAAGAAAGTAATACTTGATGACATTAAATCTTTGGAGAAAATAAAGCCAGACAAAAGAATCGATGAGAGAATAAATAAATTTTCTCAGATGGGTGTCATAAATGATTAGTCTATTAAATAAATTAATTTTTCAATACATTTTTAGATGGAAAATAACTGGAGATATTCCTTCAGATAGTAAGATGGTATTTGCTGTGGGTCCTCATACATCAGCATATGATTTTTTTGTGGGTCTTTTTTTTAGGTCAAAACTAAATATGGAAAAACAAATTAAATTCATTGGCAAAGAAGAACTATTTAAAATTCCTTTATTCAGTCATTTTTTAAAAGGTCTTGGGGGAATACCTGTTATTAGAAATAAAAAAAATAATTCAGTAGATTATCTAGTTGATGTAATAGATAATACAGATGAAATTTTTTTATCTCTTTTTCCAGAGGGAACAAGAAGAAAGGTTAGTAAGCTAAAAACAGGATTCTATTATATTGCTTTAAAAGCTAAAATTCCTATACAATTGATAGGGTTTGACTTCCATAAAAGGACGATAGATTTCGGAAAAAAAATTAACCCATCGGGAGATATTGTTGAAGACATGAAACATATTATGACTTACTTTAGTAAATTTAATGGGAAGATTCCTGAGAATGATTTAAACCACTAGTTTTGATGATATTATATAGTATATTAATTTTTGTTTTATCGGTCATTGTAATTCCAGAAAAGAATGATAATGATAACATTAACTATTCTCCAAAATATAATATTTATTCTGACTCTTTACTATACCCAAAATCAAAGCATAGAGAGCAGTCTAAGCTAATTCATCAGCTCCTAACAAAATACCATTATAAAAAAACCTATTTAAATGATTCTCTTTCAGAAAAGATTTTAGAAAAGTACATTTCAAGCCTTGACCCTAATAGAGAGTATCTGTATAGTTCAGATATAAATTATTTTAAGCAATACGAAAGGCAGATGGATGATTATATAACCTCTGGCTACCTTGAACCTGCCTACGAGATATTTACAGTTTACCATGAAAGAGTTAAAAATAGAATTGATTTTGTTTTCTCGATGTTAGAAAACGAACCTAATTTCTCAATTGATGAGGAACTTTTTCTTGATAGGAAAGATCTTGATTGGTTCCAAGATGTTGAGGAAATGGATAACTACTGGAGAAAGAAAATAAAAAATGCTGTTCTTAATTTAAAAATTCTTGGTAAAGATTGGGCTTCTAACAAAGAAACTTTAGAGAAAAGGTATAGGAGATTTAAGAAAACAATCAATCAGTTCAACTCTGAAGATGTCTTCGAAATTTTCATTAACTCTTACGCAGAACTCTACGATCCCCATACAAATTATTTTTCTCCTGTCAATGCTGATAGGTTTGAGATAAACATGAGTAAAACCTTTGAAGGTATTGGAGCAAGACTTCAGCAAGATATTGAATACACAACTATTTTTTCAGTAATGCCAGGTGGACCAGCATATAGAAGCAAGTCCTTAGATAAGGGGGATAAAATAATTGCCGTAGCCCAAGGTGATAATGGTGATTTT
Source organism: uncultured Flammeovirgaceae bacterium (assembly GCA_913046795.1). Lineage (GTDB taxonomy): Bacteria > Bacteroidota > Bacteroidia > Cytophagales > MED-G16 > MED-G16. The sequence continues at coordinate 2,716 of CAJWTC010000036.1, forward strand.
GAAGATATAATAGGCTGGAGATTAGATGATGTTGTGAGTAGGATAAAAGGTCCTAAGGAGTCTGTAGTAAGATTGCTTGTAATAAAAAAAGAATCTTCAATAGACGCTTTCCCAGATACAGTTAGACTAGTGAGAGATAGGGTAGATGTGGTCGATGAAGATGCTAAATTTGATATAGTTCCATTTAAATCAAAAGATAGAACCTTTAATATAGGTGTTATAAAAATTCCTAGCTTTTATATAAATTTTGAAGAAGCTCAAAAAGGAGTTCAAGATTACAAAAGTGTAACAAGAGACGTTAAAAGATGTATAGACACACTAAAAAATACATCAGTAGATGGTATAATTATTGATTTAAGAAATAATGGGGGTGGTTCACTTCAAGAGGCGATTGACTTAACTGGTCTATTTATTGAAACTGGTCCTGTTGTCCAAATCAAATCTTCTAGTGGAAGAATTGAGATAGAAAAAGACTTTGACAAACAGATTCATTACGAAGGACCTCTTCTAGTCTTAAATAACTCCTTTACAGCTTCATCATCAGAAATATTTTCAGGTGCTCTTAAGGATTATAATAGAGGATTAATTGTAGGTGAGCCTACCTTTGGGAAAGGTACAGTACAGAATCTACTTGATTTAGATAGATTCTTTCCAAAAAGTGATTTAAAATTTGGCCAACTTAAAATAACACTTGCTAAGTACTACAGAGTCAGCGGTGGAAGTACACAAAAAATTGGTGTAGAACCACATGTGTTTTTCCCAAATATATATGATAGGGATATTTATACTGAGAATGCTAGAAAGAATGCGCTAGAGTGGGATAAGATAAGAGACGTATCATATGAGGATAATAATTATATATCAGAGTCATTGGTAGAACATCTTAATACTAAATTTAATAATGAATTAAAATCTGATTCTTCAATGATAAATTACCTTTCTTTTGTAAAAAGAACTGAAGAGAATAGAAAGAAAAATTCAATTTCTTTGAATTATGAGAAGAGGCTACAAGAGAAAAAGTCTAATGAATCGGATAATAATTCATTAAACACATCAATTAAGATTACAGAAATATTCCCTATTGAACAAGAAGATTTGATGAAAAAGATCAAAAATGATTTATACCTAAGAGAGAGTGTTAAATTATTTGTTGAGATGATAGACTTCAAAACAACCTAATTTATACCTTTATCAACATATAAAGTGGATAAAATTCATTTTCAATGTGTAAAACGTGTTGAAATAAATGTTCAAAACTTGTTGATAACTTATCAAACCCTAATTAGACAATACTATAAAAATTGTCTTACTTAGTATCATCAAGCGAGAGATATAAATGTTGAGACATATGTCGAGGCAGGTATCTAGAACGAATAGGGAAACTACGGTTTCAATATACGAAATAGAAACAAGCTCTCAAAATGTAGTCTTAATTTATTAAGATGAGTCTTTGAGGACATTTTAACTGTAGCTTGACGTTTGGAAAGCACCACGGTGTTTTTTTAATGAAAAGGGCAGATATTCTTAGGAATTGATGCCCTTTTATTGTTTATAGACATTCCTAGATGAGATCTTATACTAATAATCATACACTCTGTCTAATATTATTAATTTTTACTATTCCCTTTTATTCTTATTCTAAAAATCTTAAATATATCTTCAAAAGTGGTACTGACGGTTATAATACCTTTAGGATTCCTTCGATTGTAACCACACCTTCAGGGGTAGTGCTTGCATTTGCTGAGGGAAGAAAAAACAGTTCTTCTGATTCTGGTGATATAGACATAGTACTAAAGAGGTCATTTGACGGAGGAAATTCATGGGGTGATATGATCATTATCAGAGACGATGACTTAAATGTCTGTGGGAATCCTTCTCCTGTGATTGATGAGAGAAATGGGAAGATTTTTTTATTATCTACTTGGAACAGAGGAGACGACACGGAATCTGAGATAATAAACATGAAAAGTATGGATACTAGGAGAGTTTATGTGATGAGTTCTGAGGACGATGGGTTGACATGGTCTAAACCAAAAGAAATCACAGAATCTGTAAAGAAGCCAAACTGGACCTGGTACGCAACCGGACCTGTACACGGAATACAAATAAAGAAGGGTAATAGAAAGGGCAGGATGATTGTTGCGTGTGACCATATAGAGGAAAAAACAAAGAAATATTATTCTCATATAATTTACTCAGATGATGGAGGTGAGTCTTGGCAAATAGGGGGTATAACACCTCAAGATCAGGTAAATGAATGTTCAGTTGCTGAAATTGGAAAGGGTAAGCTAATTCTTAACATGAGAAATTACGATAGGAATCAAATGAATAGAAAAATATCTATAAGTAAAGATTATGGCAATAACTGGGGCGATATTTATGATGATGAGACTCTAATTGAGCCTATATGTCAGGCAAGTATCCTTAGATATACGTATAGAGGTCCTAGAAAAAATAATTTGTTTTTTTTAAATCCCTCAGATAAAAACAAAAGGATTAACATGACCCTAAGGCTAAGCGATAACCTTGGGTCATCATGGGAAGATTTCATAACTATTCATGAGGGGCCATCAGCATATTCTGACCTAACAAAATTACCAAATGGGAATCTTGGATGTTTGTACGAGGCAGGAATGAAAAGTCCGTATGAGGGTATTGCTTTTAGTGAAGTCAATATTAATGAATTTAATTAATGGTTAAAATCCAGTCATCACCTAAATAAAATGTTGATAAGTTGTTGAAAACTTTAAATTGTAAGGTGTTGTATTATTAATAAAAATTGTCTTACTTAGTTTCATCAAGCGAGAGATATAAAAGTTGAGACCTAGTCTCGGCAGCGAGTTTGAAGGCAGAAAGAAACTACGGTTTCAAGAAGCAAAAAGACAAGCAGCTCTCAAAGCGGAAACTTAGCTTGCTAAGCGAAAACTTTAAGGACCTTTTAACTGTAGCTTGACGTTTGGAAAGCACTACGGTGATTTTTAAATGAAAAGGGCGGCATATTCGATAAGAATATACGCCCTTTTATTGTTTATATACCTTTCTAATTAGTCTAGTATTATCCCCATTGCACCCTTGTCTTTAAGAAATTTAGTGAAAGCTGGGACATCCTCTTTAATGATTTTATCATAAGGACCAATGTATTTCTTGTAATCTTCTTCAAGTTCTTCAACTCTGTCAAGCATGCCATCATTTGGAGCTTGGTCGTCGGTAGTTAACCTGTCGTACAAATGAGTAATATGATTTGTCCATTTCCTAGGGTAGTTTATCTCGTCTTGAGAAGTTTCAATTTTATCTTGATATAAATTACTCTCAATCTCTTTAATAGATTTTATAATTCTATCACCAAGATCTTTAACGTCTTCGTGGTAATCTTTCCCGTCGGTTAGATTAATATAGTTAGATACTTGTTTAATAATACCTCTCATCTCAGCTAATTTTTCTTGAGACTCATTGATCATTAATATTACCTCGTTAGATATTTCATATTGTTTCTTGAGGTCAGAAGCTGAAGTCTTCCATCTAGGGTCCATTTTAACAATAAAGGGTCTAGAGTATGTTTTGTCAAGAACTTTAAGCTCTACTGTATATGTTCCTGGTATTGCTAATGGGCCATTTCCTCTTCTTGCGCTGTAATACATTGAAACAAAATCTTTCTGGACTTTAGGAGCTTCATGTTCTAAGTCCCAGTATACCGTGTGTGTGCCCATGTATACATTTGCTGAATCGTAATCTACATCGTATAGATAGTCGGTCTGCTCTTTAAAATCAACAATGATATTCCCTTCAGAATCTTTGAGGTAAAGATCAACCTCCTCAATTTTATAATCTTTAGGCAGGTAAAATGATATATCATTTTCGAAAGAGAGTCCGCCTGACCTCCATCCACCACCAAGATTTGTTCTTAGGGCATCTTCTGCGCTAAATAGATGTGGTGTGTCTTTAACTTCATGAACGCTCTGTAGTATATTAATCTTGTCAAGTATCCAAAAACCTCTTCCCTGTGTAGAAATTGCTAAATCATTCTGCGTTACCTCCATGTCAGTTATTGGGACGTGTGGCAGGTTCATTTGTAGAGAATTCCAGGATTTCCCATCATTAAAGCTCACATATGCTCCAAACTCAGTACCGGCATATATCAACCCCTTTCTGGCAGGATCCTCGGCAACAGCTCTCACAAAATGGTCAGAAGGAATTCCGTTATCCTCTGAAATTAATTTCCAGTTTTTACCAAAATCATTGGTTAATATGATATATGGTTTAGGGTCGTTATTCCTGTAGTTGTATACAGCAGCTATAGCTCTCCCTGGTTGGTGTGAAGACAATTCTATTTTATTTACAGTCCCCTGGAATGGAATAATTTTCTGAGGAGTAATGTTTTCCCAGCTCTCTCCTCCATTTCTAGTAAGATGTATCGGCCCATCGTCAGATCCTACCCATATCTCTCCCTCGTTATGCGGAGACTCTTCCAGAGCAAATATTGAAGAGTATACTTCTACTCCAGTGGCATCATTTTGAATTGGTCCACCTGGAATTTCAGCTTTCTCTTCGTCCTCCTTAAGAAGCTGTCTTGTAAGATCAGGGCTTATTACGTCCCAGTTCACTGCTTTGTCTTTGGTTAGATGGACAACATTTGAGCCCACATAGACTTTCTCTGGGTTATATTTAGATACAAAAACAGGATAATTCCACTGGAACCTATATTTTAAATCATCTTGTCTTGTTCCCTCAGTAAGGTGGACGTATGGTGTTCTTTGGTACTCCTCGCCGGTTGAAAGGTTTTTATAAGTAAATTCTCCACTGTAACCTGTAGAGTAAATAATATTAGGGTCAGTAGGATGGACAGCAATATCTGAACACTCAGTACCTCCAGCATTAAACCAGTTCTCAAATGGAGTGAGAGAGGGAATCCCTCTTGAAGGCACAGAAATCGTGGAGTTATCTTGCTGACCGGCATACAACCTAAAAGGGAATTGGTTGTCTACTGTCAGTCTGTAAAACTCTGATGTAGGTTGATTGAGCTGTGTGGACCAGCTCTTACCTCCATTAAGAGATACGTTAGCACCTCCGTCGTTACAGTTTATCATTATATCGCTGTTGCTTGGGTTAATCCAGACACCATGATTGTCACCATGGGGGGTAGATATTCTTTCATCGAATGTTTTCCCTCCATCTACAGACTTGTAGAATCCTGTATTTGACGCATATATAATGTTTTCGTTTACAGGGTCGGCGTTTATGTGTGAGTAGTACCAACCTCTCTGTCTCAGCTTATGGTCTCTGTTTATTCTGCTCCAATTCTTTCCACCGTCATCAGATCGGTAGAGGCCACCTTCTTCCTCTTTTTGAGCTTGTATCATCGCCCACAATCGATTAGAATTAGCAGGGGAGTACTCTACTTGGATTTTACCCATTAATCCCTTAGGGAGCCCCTCTGTAAGTTTTTTCCAATTTTTACCGCCATCTTTAGACATAAAAACACCACCCTCGTCGCTACCGTCTACCAGCATCCATGGTTTCCTTTGTACCGTCCAAAATGATGCTAATATCTCATTTTCGTTATCAGGGTTTATTTCTACGTCCCTGGCGCCGGTCCTCTCGCTTATGAAGTGAATCTTTTTCCAGTTTTTTCCTCCGTCAGTTGTCTTGTAGACGCCTCTTTCCTTATTAGGTCCGAAAATATTACCAAGGACAGCGACATATACGATATCTGAGTTTTTTGGGTGAATTTCTATCTTACCTATTAATCCTGCCTTTGGAAGACCTATAAAGTCCCAGTTCTCACCAGCATCCACTGACTTATACATGCCGTTTCCTGTTGATATATTACCTCTAGGATCAGCAGATCCTGTGCCAACATAAACAACGTTTTCATCTGATTCTGCCACAGATACAGCTCCTATCGAACCCACCGTTATCTGTCCGTCAGATATGTTTTTCCATGTATTTCCTGCGTCAGTAGTCTTCCACACTCCACCTCCGGTCGTTCCCATATAAAATGTATAAGGTTTAGAGTTAACCCCTGAGATTGCAGTAGATCTTCCTCCCCTGTAGGGTCCGGCAAATTTCCATTCTAAGCTCTCGTATATTTCTTCAGTAGGAATATTTTGTGAGAGAGACTTCTTTGGTCCCGCAAAAGTTAAAATTAGGAGAGAGGGTAGAAGCGTAAATAATTTTTTCATTTGTTAATTTTTTTTTTCAATATACTTAAGAACTTTCAAAACATATATTTTTTTCTTTTTTTTTGTCCAAATTTCTATTTTAGTCTAATCTAAAAATATTATCATAACTTACTGTAAATCAATAATATATATATTTATATATAATTTATTAATTAAATATAATTTCTCTACACAAAAAATCAATTAATTTGGTCCTTAAAAACTATTTTTTTTACTTTCAAAAAATATTTCCAATGAGTAGACTGAAAGTTTCTTTAAAATATTTCTAAATTGGGTCATGGTCAGAGAAAATTGGGGAAGTAGGTTTGGTTTCATTATGGCAACCGCAGGTTTTGCCATAGGAATGGGAAATATATGGAGGTTTCCTTATATCGTAGGAGAAAGTGGAGGTGGTGCATTTATCATCGTCTATCTGATTCTGACTGCGATTATTGGTATACCACTGCTAACTGCTGAGGTCAGTCTGGGTAGAAAAGCTCAGCTAACACCACTTGCAGGAATGAAGAAATTATCCTCACCTACGTCATTCTGGAACATAATTGGTTGGGTGGAGCTCCTGACAACCATTATAATACTTGGTTTCTACCTTATGATAATGTCGTGGGTGACAGTATACCTAAAAGAATATATTACAGGAGAGGCATTCTTGTACGACTCCAGTACAATTCAGACACATTTTAATGAATTACAGAGAGATCCTGGCACTTTAATAGTCTACTGTGCTGTCATATCAGGTATCATGGCCTTCGTTGCCGCCAGAGGTCTGCAGGGCGGTGTAGAGCTTGTCTCTAAGGTATTTATGCCAATACTGCTAGTGATGTTTATCATCCTTGCATTTGGCTCAAACACATTTGAGGGTTCGTCTGAGGGGCTATGGTGGTACCTCACTCCTGACTTCTCTAAAATTACATTTGCAGTCATATTAGCTGCATTGGGTCAGATATTCTTCTCTGTGGGAATAGCTCTGACGGCAGGTTTTGTTTTTGGAAGTTACCTAGACAGAAAAAATAGTGATATTCCAGGAAGTGTAGGAATTGTTGTGTTCTTTGATACTGCAATTGCAATTTTGGCCGGTCTTGTAATTTTCCCTGCACTGTTTGCGTTTGGAATTGAGCCAAATTCAGGTCCTGGGCTACTTTTTGTTACGATGGCTTCACTGTTCAAAGAGATACCATTTGGAATGTTTCTAGGTGGATTATTCTTTTTCCTTGTATTTATAGCGGCCTTCACATCCATAATAGGGCTTCTCGAGGCGGTGATCTCGACGACTATGGACTCATTTAAGATATCAAGG
>CAJWTC010000037.1 GCA_913046795.1 uncultured Flammeovirgaceae bacterium
CAGGATTGGTTCAGGAGATAGAATTGGACTAATTGGTAAAAATGGTGCAGGAAAATCCACTATGCTAAAAATCTTATCTGAAGATATGGAACCTGACACTGGAGAGGTTGCAAGTGACAAAGACTTAAAAATTGGATTCTTAAGACAGGATATTGATTTTGAAGAAGGGAGGACAGTCTTGGAAGAAACTTATGAAGCTTTTGTTGATATAAAAATCATAGAAAATAAAATAGAGAATATTAGTGATGAGTTATCAAAAAGCAAAAACACTGAGAGTAAGGAATACTACCAGCTGATGGTAGACCTTCAAGACCTCCAAGATAAATTTGAAATTATTGGAGGTTATAGTTATGAAGGGAAAACTGAGAAAATCTTAACTGGACTAGGCTTTAAATCGTCAGAATTTAATAAACAAACCAATGCTTTATCTGGCGGTTGGAGAATGCGTATTGAGCTTGCGAAGCTATTATTACAGGATAATGATGTTCTGTTATTAGATGAACCTACAAATCATCTAGATATAGATTCAATTATTTGGTTTGAATCATTTTTGAAAAACTATTCAGGTGCTGTATTAATAGTATCACACGATAAAATGTTTTTAGATAACATTACCAACAGAACTATTGAAATCTCATTTGGAAAAATTTATGATTATAAAAAACCTTACTCAGAGTATTTGGTATTAAGAGAAGAAATGCGAGAACAGCAAATTGCCACCCAAAAAAATCAAGAAAAAGAAATCCAGAATACTGAAAAACTTATTAATAAGTTCAGAGCAAAAGCCTCAAAAGCATCTATGGCCCAGTCACTAATAAAGAAACTTGACAGGATGGACAGAATACAGGTTGATAAAGAGGACACAAGTGTAATGAATGTGCATTTTCCAATTTCAGTTAATCCAGGAAAGATAATATTTGAAATTAAAGATCTTTCAAAAAATTATGATGAGTTAGAAGTATTAGATTCTATTAATCTAATTCTCTTGAGAAATTCTAAAATTGCCTTTGTTGGTCAAAATGGTCAGGGTAAGACAACACTTGCAAAAATTATAAATAATGAAATTGATTATGATGGCTCTCTGAAAATTGGTCATAATGTACAAATCGGATACTTTGCTCAGAATCAAGCTGACTATTTAGATGATAAGAAAACAGTTCTGCAGACTATGGAGGATTCAGCAACAGAAAAGAATAGAAGTAAAGTAAGAGATATACTCGGATCATTTTTATTTAGAGGAAGTGAAGTAGATAAGTATGTAAAGGTCTTATCTGGAGGAGAAAGAAACAGGTTAGCACTTGCCAAATTATTACTTTTACCTTTTAATGTTTTAATCATGGATGAGCCAACAAATCATCTTGATATAAAATCTAAAAATGTTTTAAAGGAAGCTCTAAAGCGTTTTGAAGGGACTCTAATATTAATTTCACATGATAGGGATTTCCTTCAAGGTTTATCAGAAATAGTTTATGAGTTTAAAGACAAAAACATTAAAGAGTATATAGGTGATATTGACTATTATCTGGATAAGAGAAATATTGGAGATATAAGAGAAATTGAAATGAAAAAAGATGTTAAGGATCCCAAGAAAACAGATAAAGATTCTTACAAAAAAATGAAAAAAATTAAATCACTAAGTAATAAGATTCAGAGAGTCGAGAAAGATATAATAGAATTAGAAGAGACCATTAAAAAAAATAACTTAGATCTTGAGCAAAACCCATCTGATCACGATGATAAATTTTTTGAAGAGTACCAATTAAGAAAAAATACACTCGCATCATCTATATCAAAGTGGGAAGAATTAGAAAAAGAATTAGAAAAATTAAAAAAATAACATATTTCCTTCCAACCTATTTTATTTTAATTTATAAAATAAATTTCTAAATAACAGAAGTGATAAGGTACCCATTCCTAATAATAGAGCATATATTATAAGAGGGTAATTATCTTCTAAAATTCCAGTGCTGTGCTTGTAGTATATACCATAGAAGGCCCATAAGATAGGCAGAAGGTACCAGATAGCACTATTCTTTAAAAATGTAAAAGTTGCAATTGAAGTTGCTACAACTATTATCAATAAGGTCCATACCTCATGTGAAATACCAAACCCATCCCAATCATATGAAACAAGCAATCCAGTAAAATTAGCTACTGTGGCAACAGTTATCCACCCGAAGTAGATATTAAAAGAGAAAGAGGTAATGTTATATAGATATGTTGATTTAAAATCTTTATTGTGAAGTTTAACCACTCTAGAGATAAGGATAAGGTTATATAGTAGACACAACATTATAATTAGTGATAGAGGAAAGCACATATAATGCCAAGCAAATATCCAGGAAATATTTAGTAAGCAGTTGATATTAAATAATAAAAGAACTTTCCCTATAAAGGGTTTCTGGTTCTCAGATATCCTAAATAAACTTATCAAAAAAATAAAAAGACTTAGGTAGATAACTCCCCAAATCGAAAATGTAAAACCTGTTGGAGTAAATAAATTATCTAGTAAATCAGAAACCTCTCCAGTTGATAACCCACCTATTGGTAGTGCATTTGCTAAATAATTAACATAAATAACAAGAGGAAATAGAATATAGGAAATAAATAATTGAGGCTTATATTCTTTTAGGTTCATTATCAGTAATTATTATAAAGATCAGTAATTTCTTATATTTAGAAAAAACTAATTAATAAATAATGAATTGGCATAAAAATCTAGTTGATAAAAAATTAAAATCTTTTGGACTTACACCCTACCAGGGTATGTGGTGGGCTTTTATAAAGGGAATAGCTCTTACCTGCTTATTATTTCTCTTTTTTAACTACTATGGTGGTAATGACGATAATTTAATAAAATTTGAGATAGACTACTCTAAAGAGTTCCAAGAGAGTGGGTACGATGGTAGAGTTCTACTCATGATAAGTAATAACAACAACACTGAACCTAGATTTCAGATAAATGACAGCCATAATACGCAAATGATATTTGGTGTAGATGTAGACTCATGGAATGCTGATGAAAAGATAATAGTAGATGGTGAAGCTATCGGCTACCCTATTTCCTCAGTAGATGAGATTGAGGAGGGAGAATATTATGTTCAAGCATTCCTTCACAAGTATGAGACCTTTGACTTATCTACTGGATTCACTGTTAAATTACCAATGGACCAAGGTGAAGGTCAGAAATGGAACATAAGTCCAAAAAACCTTTACAGTACCCCAAAAAAAATAAAAATTAAAAAATCAAAAACCATAAGCATTACCCTTGACAATGAAATAGCTCCTATTGAACCTGCTAGAGACACTGAATTCATAAAGCATGTTAAGATAAAGAGCGAGATGCTTTCGAAGTTTTGGGGTAGAGATATGTACTTACAGGCTAATGTCCTTGTTCCTCACGGATTTGATAAAAAATCAAAGACAAGGTACCCTCTCATGATATTTCACGGTCATTTTCCATATACATTTCGTGGATTCAGGACAACACCTCCAACGACCCCTAAAGAAGACACAATATATAATTCAAGGTTTGGTATAACTGGTTATAAATATATTCAGGAGAAGGAAGCTTATGACCTCTACAATAATTGGATAAGTAACGATTTTCCAAGATTCCTTGCTATAGAGATACAACATCAAAACCCATATTACGATGATTCATATGCAGTAAATTCTGCAAATATTGGTCCGTATGGTGATGCCATTACTTACGAGTTAATACCTCACGTAGAAAAATTATTTAATGGAGTTGGTGAAGCTTGGGGAAGGTTTTTATATGGAGGATCTACCGGAGGATGGGAATCTCTAGCAGCTCAAGTTATGTACCCTAAAGAATATAACGGGTGCTTTGCGGCATGCCCTGACCCAATAGATTTTAGGGCATTTACAGTAGTAAATTTATATGAGGATGATAACGCATACTACCACGAAGGAAGCCACAGGAAAACGCTCAGAGCAGGGATGAGAGATGGGAAAGGCATAATTAAAAACCACCTAATTCAAATAAATCAACGCGAGTCGGTTCTAGGATCTAAAGGTAGGTCAGGAGATCAGTGGGATATATGGCAAGCGGTATACTCTCCATCTGGTAAAGATGGCTACCCAAAACCCATTTGGGATAGAGAAACTGGTAAAATTGATAAAGAGGTTGCAGAGTATTGGAAAGAGAATTATGATTTGAGCTATATAATGAGAAGAGACTGGGATAAAATAGGAAAAGACTTAGAAGGAAAAATCAATATATATTGTGGAGATATGGATAACTACTATCTAAATAATGCAGTTGTTTTAACTGAAGAATTCCTTGAGTCAACAACTGACCCATATTATAACGGAGAGGTAGACTACGGAGATATGGCAGAACACTGTTGGAACGGTGACCAAGAAAATCCTAATCATATCTCTAGACTGAGATATAATACTATGTATATCCCTAAAATTAGAGATAGACTAAAAAAAACAGCTCCTAAAAATAATAATTTAATGAACTGGGGGATATAAAAAATATATCCACTTTATTTTAATAGTCTTAAAGAAAATCTAAAATTATTTTAATACTAATCCAGTATAAGGCATTTTTCTGGCGCCTTTTTTGAATATATAATCCATCATATTATCTACTGAATTTCCCATAGATGATGCCTTCATATTTCTTGATGACCACTGCCAAAGCATAGTACCATCTTTATCAAATAAAGTTAGGTCAGCACTCACTTCTGGACTACCTCCAAGTTTTAAAACTTTCAAAGCGATTGAACCAGCTGTTGTAAATATTTTTCCAGAGCTTACATTACCAATAATGACAGCGTCAACACCAAGTAGTTCACATAACTCTTCAGGCAAATACGCATCAAAAGAACCCCATACCCCGTCAGTATACGTTATTTCTCCTGCTCTTTTTAATAAAGTATTAGTTCTTGCTTGAGGTTGAGGATCAACCGCTACCCTATTTTTTTTCCTTAAAACTCTATTTATTAAACTTTCTTGGGCTGCAACAGCACCATTTTTTTCAGCATCATTAACTGAGGCTTCAAAATCACTCTGTTCCATTTTTCTAGGTTTTTCTGCTGTAACTCTAAATGTAAAAGGTATAACAGCAAATGTTTTTTGATTCGAAATATATTCTTCAATGTTATCAATTGTATAGTCTCGCTGTGCTTTTAAGTCAAATGAGACAATAAATAATATTAAAGGGATAAAAAATTTTTTCATGGTAATATGGTTTATTAGTTATTAATATTAATCAATATATATATAAGTATTATAAAAGCAAAACGATGAATCATATCTAAATAATTTTAATTTGAATTATTATTAACATATTTAAAGTCCTTTAAAATATTAAGAGGTATATCTTAAATGTGAATAAAGTTTATAATTGATTTATTAATAACCATAGAAGATATTTAATGATATAATATACATTTGCGAAAAATTTATTTTTTAAACAATTGAAGGGGATAAGAAATATAGCAATTATAGCTCACGTTGATCACGGCAAAACAACCTTAGTAGATAAGATATTACATCACTGTAAACTTTTCAGAGATAACCAAGAGACTGGAGACCTTATCTTAGATAATAATGATATAGAAAGAGAAAGAGGTATCACCATACTATCAAAAAACGTATCTGTAATCTATAAGGATATAAAAATCAATCTTATCGACACGCCAGGTCACTCAGATTTTGGAGGTGAGGTAGAGAGAGTTCTTAATATGGCTGACGGTGTTTTACTTCTAGTTGATGCCTTTGAAGGAGCAATGCCTCAGACTCGTTTCGTCTTACAAAAAGCTCTAGATTTAAAATTAAAGCCTATAGTTGTAATCAATAAAATAGATAAACAAAACTGTAAACCAGATGAGGTTCATGAGTCCATATTTGACCTAATGTTTGAGCTTGAAGCAGAGGAGTGGCAACTAGATTTCCCCGTAGTTTACGGATCAGCAAAAAATAACTGGATGTCATTAGACTGGAAGGCTCCATCTGAGTCGATATCTCCCCTACTAGATACTGTCATAGAACACATACCTGAACCTAAAATCGAATCAGGTTCAACGCAGATGTTGATAACATCACTTGATTATTCATCTTTCACTGGACGAATAGCAATTGGAAGACTACAAAGAGGTGAATTATCAGCTAATCAGATGGTGAGTTTAGTCAAGAGAGATGGAGAAATATCAAAATCTAGAATTAAAGAGATTAATACATTTGATGGTCTGGGAAGAAAAAAAGTTGATAAAATAGAGGCTGGAGACATATGTGCAGTAGTTGGGTTAGAAAATTTTGAGATTGGAGATACAATTGCTGATTTTGAGAACCCTGAGGCCCTACCAACTATTGCAATTGATGAGCCTACCATGAGTATGCTCTTTACCATTAATAACTCCCCTTTCTTTGGTAAAGAAGGTAAATTTGTGACATCTAGGCATATAAAAGATAGGCTTAATAAGGAGCTAGAAAGAAATTTAGCTATGCAGCTAGAGGAGAGAGATGACTCAGGTGATAAGTTTGTTGTATTTGGAAGAGGAGTTTTGCATTTATCTGTTCTTATAGAGACTATGAGGAGAGAAGGGTACGAATTACAAATAGGTCAACCTCAAGTAATAATCAAAGAAATTGATGGTAAAAAATGCGAACCAATTGAAGAGTTAACAATTGACTTACCAGAAGAAATATCTGGTAAAGCTATTGAAATTGTTGCCATCAGAAAGGGTGAGATGTTATCAATGGAGGCAAAAGGCTCAAGAATGATATGTAAATTTATCATTCCCTCAAGAGGTCTCATCGGGCTAAGGAATACCCTACTCACAACTACAGCTGGAGAGGCAGTAATTAACCATAGGTTTATTGAATTCCAACCATTTAAAGGGAATATACCTGGAAGAAATAGTGGGTCATTAATATCAATGGAAAACGGTACTTCAATTCCATATTCTCTTGATAAATTAAAGGATAGAGGTAAGTTTTTTATTAATCCTGGTGAAGACATCTACACTGGACAAGTAATTGGTGAAAACTCAAGGGGTGATGACTTGGTTATAAATGTAACCAAAACAAAAAAACTATCAAATGTTAGATCTGCTGGGACTGATGACAAGGTAAAGCTTGCTCCACCAGTAAAATTTACATTAGAAGAAGCTATTGAGTATATTCAAAAAGACGAATACGTAGAAGTGACACCAAATAGTATCAGACTTAGAAAAGTATTACTTGATGAGAATGATAGGAAGAGGTCTGATAAAGAGATTAACTCTCATTCTTAAATAAAAAAATATTATTAATAATTTATTTACAGTGGAGTAGTCGGGAATACAAATCATACAAAACACTCTCTTTTTAATCTCTTTTATAATACTTTAAATATAAATAACACAATCTATTTTAGAATTCTAAAACTGTAATCAAACTACCTTCTATTGTTTCTATTGTTTGATTTTTTATAACCTCTCTTTTTATTTCTATTATTAAAAAACTCTTGTTTTCTTCTTTGTTTTTCTTTTTCAAATTCCTTTTTTTGTTGGGTATTCATGGGTTTTTCGGTTTGAGGAAAAGGATGGTTTTGAACCTCTTGAATTTTTTGCTTTATTAATTTTTCAATGTCTCTTACGTACTCATTTTCTTCTGGTTCGCATATGGAAATAGAAACTCCTGTCTCTCCTGCCCTACCACATCTTCCTATCCTGTGCACATATGTCTCTGACTCATTGGGGATATCATAATTCAGCACATAACTTAACTTATCAATATCAATACCTCTAGCGGCAATATCAGTAGCTACTAAAACTCTTATTTCTGAATCTTTAAACGACTTTAATGATTTTTGTCTTTGATTCTGTGATTTATCTCCATGAATTGCTGAAGCTCTAATGTTTTTCTTTTTTAAATTACGAGCTATCCTATCGGCACCATGCTTAGTTCTTGAAAACAGCAACAATTGACTAATATTTTTATCTTTTAAAATATGCAGTAGTAAATTTTTTTTATCTGCCTTATTCGTATAGTAAA
Source organism: uncultured Flammeovirgaceae bacterium (assembly GCA_913046795.1). Classification (GTDB taxonomy): domain Bacteria; phylum Bacteroidota; class Bacteroidia; order Cytophagales; family MED-G16; genus MED-G16. The sequence goes on from CAJWTC010000037.1 coordinate 8,014, forward strand.
TAAATTGCTGAATAGTTTCGGCAGTTGAAGACACAGGATTAACGGATACTTGTTTAGGGAATTTTAATATCTGAGATGAAAGCTCTACAATATTTTTAGGCATTGTAGCAGAAAAGAATAAAGATTGACGCTCTTTTGGTAATTTATCCAATATCTTTTTAATGTCATGGATGAACCCCATATCTAACATTCTATCAGCTTCATCTAAAACAAAATAACCAATATCTTTTAATGAAATATATCCCTGCCCCATTAAATCTAACAACCTCCCTGGAGTTGCTACTAACACATCAACACCATTACTAAGTGTAGTGGTTTGAGCCCCTTGTTTCACTCCTCCAAAAATGACGGTATTTGTAATATTATTATATTTTGAATATGATGTAAAGCTCTCAGCAATTTGAATGGCAAGTTCTCTTGTAGGAGTTACGACTAAAGTTCTTATTCTTTTTTTACCATCATTATTATTTCTTTCATTTATTAGATGATGTAAAATAGGCAATGCAAAAGCAGCTGTTTTACCAGTACCAGTTTGAGCGCTACCCAGTACATCATTCTTTTTTAATAATATAGGAATTGCTTGTTCTTGAATAGCAGTTGGATGAGTGTAATTTTGATCTTTAACAGCTTTTAATAATGTAGGGTGTAAGTTTAAATCTTCAAATTTCATTATTAAAAAATCTCAGTTTGTAAAATTAAATTGGGAGAGAAGAGAATAAAAGCATAATCTTACCATTATAAATAGATTAATTTAAAACATATTTAAATAACTATAAACTAAATTAAATAGATAGTTATCATTTAATTAGTATCTCCTTTAAGACATCTAGTAAAGAAAGGAAAGTCATCAGTTACTACGTAATAATAAATTCCATCTGGAAACTCCGGTGTAACTCCATACCTTCCGTTACACTGATCTAGATCACCGAGTCCATCAACATATTCATAATCTTGTGTAAAAGCACCCATTTCAATAGGAATATTTGGATTAGTACTACCTTGGTTAGGTCCCCCTGCTAGAGCAGTTACTGTACTTGGCCTGTTTGCGTCAGGTTCAGTTTTTAATTTATAACTTGATTTTAATTCTTTCACTTCACTATCAGGGTCTGTAGGATTAGAGAAACCATTTCTTGCGTAAACGGGAAAACCGTCTGAAGCCCACCCCACAATAGTCATTCCATTATTACTTCCTAAGAACTCAATAAGAAGTTCAGGCATACCGTGGTAATGGTATTCCCCTGTTGGTTGGACATGTGCGTGGTTCATGTCATCTCCAAAGTCAAATGTTTCATGACCTAAAGCTTCAATATTCCAATTTCCTTGCCCTTTAGCCAGACTGCACTCTCCCTCATCATTACATCGCCCAGCTGTAGCTGGATCAAACTTAACACTATTCAGTGCGTAGGCAATCGCAACTGCTTGACCTACTACCTCAAGACCACTTTCAGATATTATCGTTGGACATAATGTAAACCTTTCACTAACAGTTTGTTCGGATATAGTGTTAGGGTTTTTAGAGCTTGGAAATGTTCCTACTTCGTGGTTAGGTATACCGTTACCACTTAAAATCCTATAAGTTCCGTCAGAAGTCCATGAGTAGATACTATTGGCATTAACTGACTCGTCGCTATTAAAAATATTTTCATCTATATCAGTGAGGACATTGGCTGTTGAGTAATCACCAGAACAAAATTGAATTATGATATCAAGATTTATATCCTCGCAAGAGATAAATAATAAAGAAATGAGTATTAAAAAATGATTTTTCATCTTGTGTAATATAAGTAAAATAGTAAAACTAAATCTTTAACTACCTGGCTATTACAATCTTA
>CAJWTC010000038.1 GCA_913046795.1 uncultured Flammeovirgaceae bacterium
GTTATAATTCCTTGGAGAAGAAGAGATGAATTGCCGAATACTAAAGAAGTAATAATCGTTAATGCTGAGACTGGCTATGAAATTACTGAAAAATATCTCATAGATATAAATAATGAGTATGGACACATCCTTTTCAAACCTCAAGCTTCTTCTATTAGATATTTTTTTTATTATTTACCGCATAAGTCAACAGGTGGATATTACCCAAAAGTTAATTACATAACTCCAAAAAAAAATGAAATAAATCAATCTGATAAAGAGATCACTGAACTATTGGTTGATTTATCTTCAGTTGAAAATGCTAGAGTTATAAAATTTGAGTCTATAGATAAGTTTAATTCTTTTTTCCCAATGGAGGTTATCTCTTCAGAAGATGAGGTAGATAGATTTATTAGTAAAAACAAGAAAGAATTTTATCTCTTTCCCGAATATAGGGATCATCCAATAAAAATGATGGATTTTCTTCCTTTGAGGTGGGTAAGTGAAGAGACTGAAGTTAATGGCTTATTGGATAAAGTATCAAAAGGTGAATATTACACATTCCAGGTTGGTCTCTTCTCTTCATTTTCAGAAATTAAAGATATAGAAATAGAATTCACGGATTTAATATCTAAATCAAATAGTATAATTTCAAAAGATAATTTCACATGTTTCAATAAGGAAGGTGTTGATTTATATGGAAATACTTTCAGTAAAAAAATTCCCATAGCTAAAAGCCAAGTACAATCTCTCTGGTTTGGTCTGCAAATTCCAAAACACACAAAAAAAGGCTCATATAAATCTCATCTAATCATTAAACCATCAGGAATGAAACAAGACACCGTCCATCTCAAAATAGATGTTGAGAATATAATAGTAGATGATTTTGGTGATAATACTCCAGAGAAGATGACTAGGTTAAGGTGGTTGAATTCAGAAATTGGATCAGAGAAGGATATTATTATTAGTCCTTTTGAGGAAGTAAAGGTAAATGATGATTGGATTAAAATTTTAGGGAGAGAAGTTAAACTTAATTCCTTCGGTTTACCTGAAAATATTTTGTCTTATTTCTCTCAGGAGATGACATATCTATCTAATGATCCAGTAGAGATTTTATCAAAACCAATGTCTTTTAATCTTAAATTAAAAAACGAACAATTTGAGGAATTTATTAATAATAAATTCGAGATTTTTCAGAGTTCACCAGCAAAATCAGAATGGACTTCTATTAATTCTTCTGAAAATTTTATAATGGATGTAACTGGTTTAATTGAATATGATGGGATGATGGATCTCAAAATTAAACTTATTTCAAAAACTGATAAAGAAATTGATGATACTTCTCTTAAGATATTTATGGGGAGATATGCATCAAAATATATGCTTGGCCTTGGTAGAAGAGGAGGTAGACTTGATAACAAAATTGATTGGAAGTGGGATATAACAAAACATCAGGAAGGTCTGTGGCTTGGAAATATAAATGGTGGATTGCAATATGTTCTTAGAGACAATAATTATGAAAGACCACTAAATACAAACTTTTATCAGTCAAAACCCCTTAATCTTCCAGAATCTTGGTATAACGATTCAAAGGGTGGGATATCAGTAGATGTTGGTAAAGATGAAGTCTCTATAACAAATTTTTCAGGAGAACGCTTTATGAAAAAAGGTGACACTCTTGATTTTAATATAAGATTTTTAATCACACCATTTAAGTTAATAAATACAGAAGATCATTTTAACACCAGGTTTGTTCATAAATATATTCCTGTTGACTCAGTTGTTGAACTTAATGGTACAATAGTAAATGTTCACCACGCAAATGAGATAAACCCATATATAAATTACCCTTTTTATAATATTGATAAGCAGAAAGAATATATAAATGAGGCTCATCAAAAAGGTGTTAGAGTAAAATTATATAACACAATTAGAGAGTTAACATACAAGGCATATGAAATTTTCCCCCTTAGAAGTCTTGGCGAAGAGATTTTTAACGGTGGTAAAGGTGGAGGACATAGCTGGCTACAGGAACATCTTAAGAGAGATTACCACTCAGCCTGGCACGCAGTAAATGTAAATGATGCTTCTATTCTTAATAAGGGGACATCAAGATGGACTAATTATTATATTGAAGGGATTAACTGGCTGGCTAAGAACAATGAAATTGATGGCCTTTACTTAGATGATATAGCTTTCAGCAGAAGTACAGTTAAAAGGATAGCAAGTGTCTTAAATAGAAATAGAGAATCTTTTGTTATTGACCTCCATTCTGCTAACCAATTTAATAACAGGGATGGATTTATTAACAGTGCATTGTTATATATGGAGCATTTCCCTTTTGTTTCAAGGTTATGGTTTGGAGAATATTTTGATTATGACCTAGATCCTGACTATTGGATGACTGAAGTTTCAGGTATTCCTTTCGGTCTAACGGGTGAAATGTTAGAGAAGGGTGGCAGACCTTACCATGGCCTAGTATATGGAATGACAACAAGAGTATATCATAATTATAATCCAGGAAATTTATGGAATTTATTTAAAGATTTTAATATCTCAGAAAGTAAAATGATTGGTTATTGGGTTGATAATTCTCCTATTAAAATCAAAAGCAATAAAATAAGGAGTACAATTTATCAAAATGAAAATAAGATTCTTATAACTATTGCATCCTGGTCAGAAAAAGATGAGTTAATTGACTTAATTATTGAGTGGGATAAAATTAAATTTAATAAATCTAGTTCCAGCTTACTTAGCCCTGAAATTGAAAATCTTCAAGAATTAAAAAGCTATCATATTGGTAAGAATATCAAAATAAAATCAAATGAAGGTTTAATTCTTATTTTAAGTAAAATTTAAAAAAGGTTTATGAATATCTTTTAAGAATGAGTTTCAAAGAAGATATAACTTGATTAACATTTTCTTTAGAGAAACAGACATTTCAAAAACAATAGGTTTATTATAACTAACTGAAAAAATGGACTTAATATTGAATATCGTTCCTTTAAGTAAGCATTTATTTTTTTAAAATTCTTTTTTTTTATTTAATACTTTTCTAAATGTATTTTCAACATATTCTGGACTTGTTTTAACTAAAAATCTTAGCATTTTCCAAGCATTTTTTTCAGAGATTAGGGCATACTTATTTGAAGGGTCTTTCTTTCTTGAATATGCAGAATTACATACACTAATACATAGCTTAGCTGCCATTAAATAATAAAGAAGTGAAATTTCTTTATCAGTCAATTCTATAACCTGATTGTATGATTTTAATATGCTAGATGCATTTTGAAGAGGATTTTCATTAGAATATGAAGCATATACCATTGATATAGCTACTTCATTAACTAATTGAGTTTCAGCTAAATCACCAAAATCTATAATACAAACTTTATTTTTATTTTTTAATAAAATATTCCATTCGTTTGTATCATTGTGAATAGTGGATTTTCGAAGTTCATTTAGTTGGGGTAAAACAAACTCTTCAAATTGTTGAATAAAAAAAAATACTATTTTTCTATTACCTGGATGAGAAATATATCTTAAATATTTCTTATTAAGACTTAGGTGTTGAATATCCCATGGTAATTTTCTTGCGGCAATGCAATGATTAGAATAATTCCTTAGTTGTTTATTTAAATTACCAATAAAAGAACCAATAGCCTCTAGATGTATTTCTTTAGGTTTAATTTCTCCTAAGAATGTACCCTCTAAATATGATAATATTCTAATTATGTACCTATTATTTAGGTTCTTTATGATTTCACAACATTTCTTATTAGAGGAATAAATTGGTTTAGGATAAGAAGAATTGTTATGCTTATTTAAATATTCAAGGCAATGATTTTCTGCTTGAATTAAAGATAAATTTTCTTTTGAAAAATTGTATTTTTTTAAAATGTACTTTTTGTTATTTCGACACTTTACAAGATAATTTTCATTATCATATCCACTAAGTTTTTTGATAGTAGAAATTTGTAATCCAAAAAGAGAGTTTGTATTTTCTTTTAGTTGTAATGTTTCCATACGTCAGAGGAACCATCTTTTCTAACATACAGCACATCGTATTCTGCATTTTTATTGACAGTTTCCATTCCAGGAACATTTAATCCCGCTGGCATACCAGGTACGGTTATACCTGCTATATCTGGATTTTCACTAATTAGTCTTTTAATATCCTCAGCAGGCACATGTCCTTCAACAAAATAAGAACCTATTACACCTGTATGACAGGAAATATATTCTTGTGAGATATTATACTTCGATTTAATAATTCTCATGTTATCCCTGAATACTGACTCCACTTCGAATCCGTTATCTTCAAGGTGTGAAACCCACTTCTTACAACACCCACAAGTTGGAGACATATAAGCTTGTATTTTTATTTTTTTCTCAGTGCATGAGAGGTTTAAAAAAGCAATTACTGCTAGAAAGACTAATCTTTTCATATATTTATAATTTAACCCTAATATATAAAGAAAAATTGAAGAGATAAATTTAATTTGACTAGATTTAAAATTATATATGATAAGATTTTATTTTGCTTTTATTCTCATTTTTTTTACTGTATCATGTGGTGAAAAACTACAATTAGGTGAGAAAGCTACAGACATAAAAGGGTGGGTTGAATATCAAAAGAAAATTAAAGATCACGAGTCTGGTAATAATTATTATCCTGGCTACAGGGAAGTTGAATTAGAAAAACTTCTAAGAAATAAAAATTTAATTCAATTTTCTAATAGATCTTCAGATACAGAGTTTAGTCAGTCTGCCGCAGATAAATCAACATTTACCGAAAGAGGTCCTCAAAATGCATCTGGAAGGACAAGGGCTATAATCATTGATAGGGCAGATCCTTCAGGGAACACATATCTTGCAGCGAGTATTGGTGGTGGGATATGGAGAGGAGTTTATAATACCAGCACGCTAAATATGACTTGGTCAAATTTAACTCCAGATATTGAGAATCTAGATTTTGTTTCATTAGCTCAGTCCGAATCTAATCCAAGTGTAATGTATGCTGGAACTGGTGAGAGGGCTTTGTCTGGTGACGACAACGGAAGTGGTATCTATAAAAGCAGCGATGGCGGTAATACGTGGTCTAATATAACACCAATTGTTTCAGGAAAGATTGATGCTGGCTTTGCAAATGTCTACAGGATAATTGTAGACCCTAATGATTCCAATACATTGATTATTGCTACTCAGTACAAGTATTATTGTCAATCATACCTGTTTAAATCAACCGATGGAGGTGCTAACTTCTCACTTGTATACGACGCTTTATCTGACCAGGGTCAGTGTATAGCCGTAACACAAGTTGTTTATGCCCCAACAGATTTTAGTATCCAGTATGCTGCAACTAGAGGTGGTAATGTTATAAAGTCTGTAGACAGTGGTTCTTCGTGGACTCAAACCTCAGATTTTGATGGATTTGAAGGTGGGGGATATTACAGTAGAAATGAGATAGCTGTGTCACACAGTGACCCAAATATCATCTATGCTGGAATAAAATCTGGTGGATCAGGAATGCCGCCTTTCATGCTTAATGTTTCCTACGATGGTGGATTAGATTGGCACCACGTCGAAGAGAGTGATAAAGGTAATTCAGAATATTTAGGTGATAACTGGATAGGTCAGCAAGGTGGTTATAATAACTTCATAGCTATAAATCCTTTCAACGACAGGGAGGTCTATGTAGGTGATATTAACATTCACAAGTTTAGTGTCAGGGATGATACGACAAAAATATCCCAAGCAATAACAGATGTATATAGTCAGATAAATTCTGATGGTGTACCAAAAATAAACGGTTATGTTCATCCAGATCAACATACAATGACAACTTTTTCTGATGGTATTAGCAAGTTTAGACTTATTGTAGGAAATGATGGTGGACCCGCAATATCAGATTTTAGCTCTGACCCAGGAGTTCTAGATAAGAGCTGGCAGGCAACTGAGTTTATGTGGGCATGGACACCAAGTGGTTCATCAAAACCTCCAATAGATGTTGGTTACAGGACAACACAATTCTACCACGCTACAAAGGTTAAAGGTAAAAATCAGTATCTGGGTGGTACTCAGGACAACGGGACGTATCTAACAAGAGAACCTAATTCAAACGGTCTACAAGAAGCCTCAAGAGTTGGTTCTGGGGATGGTTTTGAGTCAGTAACTCACTGGGAAGACCCATTGAGGATGATGTTAACATGCCAAAATAATGGCTGTGCAAAAATAGCCTATGATGGGGGTGTAAATGGTCCCTGGTCATTCTGGTATGTTAACGATTTTGAGCAGGATGACTCAGAGGGAAACCCCTTCTATACAAAGCTTGAGAGTTCAAAACAGGATGCTGATATGATCTATGGAATAACGAATAATGGCGTTATAAGATCTGAGAATTTTGGTGATTCGTGGGAATACTCAAAACTTGGAAGTGAATACGAAGGTGGAGAAATTGAAGTATCTGAGGCAAATCCGAGGTTTGTGTATGCTGGATCATATATATCTCAAAATACTTCTATACACCTCTCAAAGGACTGGGGTAAAACTTTTGAACCTATTAATCATCCATACACAGGTATGGGCGGGTATGTTTCTGGTATATATTCTCACCCGACAGAGGACTCCACAGTCTACTTGCTTTTCTCATATCATGAGAGAGCTAAAGTTTTAGAATCTAAAGATTTAGGTAATTCCTGGAAAGATTTGTCTGGCTACCCTGATAATTTTGAAACAGGAACATCTTCTAACGGATTTCCTAATGTAGGTGTTAACGCTCTCGTAGTGATGCCTTTCGATCCAAATATAATATGGATTGGAACTGAAATAGGATTATTAGAGTCAACTGATGCAGGAAACTCATGGAATTCAGTTAATTCAAACCTACCTTATGTTAAGATAAATGATTTCGAGATAGCAGATCAGGGTCAGATAGTAATAGCTACCTACGGAAGGGGTATATGGACAGCAACAATCCCTGAATTGATGGATTTTAAACCTAAGGAAAGTGGTATATCTCTTAGATTAAGTAAAGATACAATTTCTGAAGATGGAGATATTTCTTTTATTAAGTATGATTTATCTAGGGACGTTTCTCCACACAGCCCAATGAAATTGGTCTTTTCAGTTTCTGGAAATGCTTCAGCAGCTGATTATGAATTTCCTAAAGATACTCTGACAATAACTAATTCAAAGCCAGGAAATATAAGTATAAGTTCTATTCAAGATGTAATAGATGAGAGTTATGAAACTATTAAGTTAAAGGTCTCACATATTGAAAATGGTGAAGTTATTGGATCTGACGAATTGAATTTAGTTATAGAAGATGACGATAATGCTAACTCTCCTCCAGGCGTAGGTTTTAATATAAATAGATCAACTATAAATGAGAATGGGGATTCATTTGACATTTTTATTCAGCTCTCTAAAGAACCAAATCAAGGGGACGTAGAAATATTATTTGGTTTTGATGGAACTGCCTCTGATGATGACTTTACAGTAAGTGATAATCCAATTAAAATTAGCTCAGGAACAACGGGAAAAGTAACATTAACAGCTGTTCAAGATGAAATTGATGAACCTAATGAGTCTATTATACTGAAAGTTTCTAGTATCTCAAATGCCGGTGGTGCCCTAGGCTCTATAGGTTCTGTAACCATACTTGATGATGATGAGCCAGTACCATTATCATTAGAAGTAGTCAGTGAGGGTGTTCATATTTATCCTAACCCATTTGTAGATGATATTAAGATTGAGCTAGATAGGTCGTGGGATGGTGATGTTGAAGTATCTATATACGACATGTTTGGTAGAAACTACAAAACAAAAAATGTAATAAATTCTTCATCTAACTCTACTCATCAAATCAATATATCTGCTTATAATTATGGTTTATTTATTATCAAGGTTAAACAAAAAGAGAGAGTTTTAATTAAGAAACTTATCAGAAGAAATTAAACCTTATTGTTATTTTTTAATTAGTGGTGAAAAAGTTTAAAATCATATATAATATTCTGTTTTTTTTGATAATTGCATCTTGTGATATAAAATCAGACACATTAAATATTGGCCAGAGTGATAACTTAATCACCTACATAAACTCTTTAGAAGAGTACTCACACGATGAGGGTCACAGCTCAAGTTATATTTATGATCAGGATGAGCTACATAGATTTGATATATATCTAACAGAGAATAATTTAAAGATATTAGATGATGACCCCGCTGCCGAGAAATATGTAGAAGGATTTTTAGTATTTGAAGGAAAGGTAGTTAAAAATGTTGGTGTACGATATAAGGGTTCAATTGGTGCATGGGTAGGATGTCTTTCCGATCCTGACTGGACGAATCCTAATGGCTACAAGACCTGCCCAAAGCTATCAATGAAAATAAAGATAAATTGGAGAGACGACAAGAAGTTTTATGGAATGAAAAAAATTCAATTTCATTCACAAAATTTAGATAAATCTAAGATGCACGAGAGGTTAGGGTATTATATGTTTAGGAATTTTGGGGTAAATACCCCAAGATCAAATCATTCTCTTATATATATTAATGGTGAGTATGTAGGAGTATTTGCAAATACAGAAAATGTAGACGGTCCCTATACTAACGAACATTTTAATGGAGGCGGTGGAAATTTATATAAGGAGGTGTGGCCAGTTAGAAGTGATGGAAGTTCTCATGACGAAGAGTATTTTAAAGATGGGTTAAAAACAAATGAGGAGTTGTCTGATGTAACAAAAGCCATGATGTTTTCAAATTCACTTAGTGATAATGAAAATGAAGCCTTAAAATCTGTTGTAGATCAGTGGATAGATAAAGATATCTTTTTGAGGACCCTTGTTGTTGATAGAAGGATAGCTAATGATGATGGTTTTATGCATTTCTATCATGAATACGGAAATTATTATGAAAATCATAACTACTTCTGGTATGAATTTCCTGACCAGGATAAGTTTCAGCTTATCCCATGGGACCTAGATAATGCCTTTGAAAACCTCATTCAAAACGTTAACCCAGTCACTCCCATAAAAGATAAATGGTATGAGATATCAAATAATTGTAATGGATTTAATTTTGGTCAGTTTAACTTAAAACAAAAGTCTGCGGCATGTGATAAAATAATAGGCTCATTTACTGATTATAAAGAAGAATATAATATATTGGATCAATCTTTTCAAGGTGAACTGTATAATATGCCAAATATTAATTTACTTATTGATAAATGGTCCATGCAGATAAGAAAGGCTGTAGAAGATGCAAATGATCTATATGGAGATAAAGAACCAAGTCTTCAGGAATGGGAATATAATATTGATATTTTAAAAAATTCAATAGAGGAATCTCTAAATTAGAAGATAATGAGATATTTTTTACCTCTTTTATTTCTTTTTGTATTTTCTTCCTGCTCAGATGGAGATAGTGACCTCAATCCAGGAAAAGGTCTTATCATAAATGAATTTCTTGCTAGTAATGATGCATGCTGCTCTGATAATTTTGGTGATTATGATGACTGGGTAGAGTTTTATAATGATTCAAACGAACCTATTGACATAGGCGGAATGTATTTCACAGATACACCAAATGATGATAAACCCTACCAAATTCCATTCAACTATTCAGATCCTAATTCAACAACTATTCAGCCTAAGGGATATCTTGTAATTTGGTGCGACGATGATCAGGAGC
>CAJWTC010000039.1 GCA_913046795.1 uncultured Flammeovirgaceae bacterium
TTAATATTTCATCAATATTTTCATCTTTTTCTCCAATTATTGCTATAACACCATCTACTGGGACAGAATCGCCATCATTTACACCAATATGAAGTAGGATTCCATCATCGTATGACTCAAGCTCCATTGTTGCCTTATCAGTTTCTACTTCTGCTAAAATATCTCCAGATTTTATATCATCACCAACTTTCTTTAGCCATCCAGCTATGACACCTTCTTCCATTGTGTCGCTCATCTTCGGCATTCTAATTATCTCGGCCATTTAAAATTTTTGATCAAATTTAAATTAAAATTTGTTATTAAGATTAACATAAGAAAATTATTATTTTTATTGAATGATAGATAGATACTCACTAATTAATACTAATTCAATATCTGAATTTTTAGTAGATAAAAGTACTGTTTTGAAATCATTATATAATGCCCACCCAACTTTAGAACTTCCAATAATTGATATCAATAAGAAAAAATTAGTTAATACTTTATGGGGGTCTAACCCATTACTATCTAATAATAAATCTTTAGCAAAGAGGTTGATTAACCTAGATATATCTAAAATAAAAAAAAGCAATATACTTCTGAGTCAATTTAAATTTGATAGGTGTTTAATACCATGCGATGGTTTTTATTTTTGGAAAAAAATTAATAAAAAAGAAAAGATTCCTTTTTACTTTTCATTTCAGAAAGATAAATTAATGTATTGTGCTGGAATTAAAGAGAAATATGAAGATTTATCAGGAAATTCATTTTACTACTATACATTTTTAACAACTCAATCAGACCAGAAATGGAGGAAATACACTAACTATTCACCTATGGTATTTGATCCTAGATATTTTGATATATGGTTTGATAAAAGATCAAATTTTAATAAGATTTTATCTTTTATGTCACCATTTAGATTCTCTGATTTTAATAACTATTCAATATCTCCGTATTTTGAAAAAAAGACTCTTTATGATAAAACTATTATTGAAGCAAAAGAAAATCTTAACCAATATGGTAATTATTCTCTTTTTGATTAAAAAAAAATATCTAGTTTTGATTTATGCCAAAATCTAAAATTAAAGGAGTAGGTTTTTATGTTCCAAAAAATGTAGTTAAAAATACTGACTTAGAGAAGATGATGGACACGAATGATGAATGGATCAAAGAGAGAACAGGTATCGAGGAAAGGAGGTGGGTGGATAATGATTTGACTACTTCACAAATGGGCACTTATGCTTCTGAAATTGCTATAAAAAACGCAAATATTTCTAGAGAAGAAGTAGATTTTATAATTTTTGCTACCCTAAGTCCTGATTATTATTTTCCTGGTTGTGGTGTTTTAATTCAAAATAATTTAAAAATAAAAGAGGTAGGTGCATTAGATATTAGAAATCAGTGTTCAGGTTTTATTTATGGATTATCTATTGCTGATCAATACATAAAATCTGGAATGTATAAAAATATTTTAGTAGTTGGTAGTGAGATTCATTCTGGTGCATTAGACAAGTCACCTAGAGGAAGATCAGTATCTGTTATATTTGGAGATGGAGCTGGAGCTGCGATTGTTTCAAGGAGTAATGATAATTCAGAAATTTTATCTACACACCTTCATTCTGAAGGGAAATACGCTAAAGAATTAGCTGTTATTGAACCTTCTACTACTTTCTGGGTTGATAAAATAATTAATAACTCCAGTGATGATGAAAAAGGATTTTATCCTAAAATGAATGGTAATTTTGTTTTTAAGAATGCTGTAATAAGGTTTGAAGAGGTGATCAATGAAGCCTTAAACTATTCAAATTATACAATAGAGGATATTGATATTTTGATTACTCACCAGGCTAACCTTAGGATAAGTAAGTTCATACAAAAAAAAATGAATATGGAAGATGATAAAGTCTTTAATAATATAATGAAATATGGTAATACTACTGCTGCTTCAATTCCCATTGCAATTTCTGAAGCATTAGAAAAAAATAAAATTAAAAATGGAGATTTAGTATGTTTGGCTGCTTTTGGAAGTGGTTTTACTTGGGCTTCAGCTCTTATAAGATGGTAAGATTAATAAAAATAGTGTCTATTTTTTTTCTTTTAACTTTTCATAGTTTTTCTCAAAAACTATATATACCAATTTCCGACCCTGAAATATTAAAAATTTACAAATCTGGAGAGAAGTTATCAGATGGAGAGTATCTATCCAAGGATTATGAAGGAAATATAAGAGTCAAGGGTAGATTTAATAAAATAACTCCTATTGGAAAATGGTATATATTTTTTAAAAACGGAAACCTAATGGCTTATTATAATTATAATAACCAAGGTGAATTAGATGGTGTATTTGTAGAGTATTATGATAACTCACAGCTTAAAATTTCCGGTTATTTTGAGGAAAATTTACAAAGTAAATTATGGCAAACATTTTATAAAGATGGTGTAGAGGAGACAGCTGGAGAAATGCTCGAAGGAAAAAGATATAAAACATGGTTATATTATCATCCTAATGGAAAAATAAAAGAAGTATCTAATTATAATGTTAAAGGAAGACTAGATGGGGATTTTATTTCATATGATAAGTTTGGAACTCCAATAAGTAAAGCATTTTATACAAATAATAAGATTGATGGAGAATACTATGAATTTTATTTTAATGAAAAAATTGCTTTGAAAGGATATTATAATTTAGGATTAAAAGATAGTGTTTGGATAGAGTTTGGACCCTATGGAAGGAAATCATTTGAGAAAAGATATAGAAATGATCTCCCTCATTCTAAGTGGATATATTATTATGAAAATAATGGCTCTGTTCAAAAGGAAGAGCACTACACTAATGGAATAAAGAATGGAAATTTTAAAGAATTTTATCCAAGTGAAAGAATTGCTAAATCATATAATTATAGAAATAACTTATTGAATGGAGAATTCAAAGAGTACCTACCTTATGGATTTCTAAGTGTCAAAGGAGAATTTTTAAATAATTTAAAAACAGGTCTTTGGGAGACATATAACGAAGATGGAGAAATATTTTCAATTGGCAGATATATTAATGATTATCAAAATGGAGACTGGAAGTATTTTCATAAATCTGGAAATATATCGTCTGAAGGGAAATTTATAAATGGTTTTGAGTCAGGAAAGTGGATCAGTTATTTTGAAGGAGGTGAGTTAGATGAAGTTGGTGAGTATGTTAATGGATTAAAAGATGGTATTTGGGGAAGGTTTAATATAAATGGTGAAGTAAAACAAGAAGAAATATATAATTTAGGTAAATTAATTTCTGTATCAGAATTCAAGTTACTAAATGGTCAAATAATAACAAATAGTACTTTTAAAGATGGCGCCGGTGAGTTAATTGATTATTACGAGAATGGAGATATATTTTCAAAAAGTAATTATTTAGATGGGGAATTAGATGGTTATTTTGTTGAATTTCATTCAAATGGTAAAATATCACAGAGAGGTAATTATAGAAATAATGAAAAGGTTGGATTATGGTATCAGTACAATAGGAGGGGTAGTTTAATTAATAAGAACAGTTATGATTAGAGATATTATTATTGCAATTGATGGTCACTCAGGGTGTGGTAAAAGTACTACTTCAAGATTGTTAGCTAAATATTTAAATTTTAAATATTTAGATTCTGGAGCAATGTACAGGGCCGTTACCTTATTCTTTATGAATAATAATATACTTCCTTCACAAGATATTGAAATAAATAATGCTTTGAAGGATATACAAATTGATTTCAAATATGTTGATGGAGAACAACATGTTTTTTTAAATAATAATGATATTGAGTCAGATATTAGGTCCGATGATGTTTCAAATAATGTTTCTTTATTCAGTTCTAATTCTTTTCTTAGAAAATTTTTAGTAAATAAACAGAAGGCATTTGGTAACAATAAGGATATTGTTGTTGAGGGTAGAGATATTACTACAGTAGTTTTTCCTGATGCTGAAATTAAAGTTTTTATGACAGCAAATATTGAGGTGAGAGCTAAAAGGAGATTTAATGAGATGAAAATTAAAAACCCTGAAATAACATATAGTGATGTTATTGATAATTTAGAAAAAAGAGATGTTCAAGACTCGACCAGAAAAGATAGCCCATTAATGATAGCAAATGATGCTTTTATTTTAGATACATCCGATCTTGAAATTAGTGAACAGGTAGATAAAATCATTAATTTTATTAAGAAAAAATTTTCTTAATTTTTTCTCAAAAAAAAATTAAGAAATAGATTTTTTAGTCTTATTTTTGTCGCGAATTGAACTTACTATTCGCTTAAATGTCTCTTAAAATTAATCTTACAAAAGGATTTGATATTAAACTAAAGGGATCGGCAGTTGAAGTGATATCTGATTACAATTCTCCAAGTTCATACGCATTAAAACCAACAGATTTTATTGGATTATCCAGACCCAAACTATTGGTTGCAGAAGGAGATGAAGTTAAATCTGGAACACCTATTTTATTTGATAAATTAAATGAGAATGTAATGTATTCATCTCCTGTAAGTGGAGAAGTTGTTGAAATTATAAGAGGTGAAAAGAGAAGACTAGAAGAAATTAGGATATTACCTGATAAAGTAAATAAGTTTTTAAAATTTAAGAAGTATAAAGAATCAGATATTAATAAGTTATCTAGAGAAGAAATCATAAATAATTTATGTGATTCTGGTGTTTGGCCAAACTTAATACAAAGACCCTTTGGTATGGTTGCAGACCCTAAACTTTCACCAAAATCAATTTTTATTTCTTTCTTCGATACTAACCCGCTTTCTCCTAATTACTCTTATGTATACTCAGACGATAGAAAGCATATAAAAATTGGCATTGAAGTCATTAAAATGTTGACTGAGGGAAAAGTATATCTTAATCATAATTCTGATACTTTATCTGATTTTAGCTTTGATGGTTGTGAAAATAACCTTTTTTCAGGTCCTCACCCATCAGGTAATGTAGGTATTCAAATTCATCATATTGACCCAATAAATAAAGGAGATGTAGTATGGACAACTACACCTCAAGGACTAGCTGAGATTGGTAGGTTGTTTATTGAGGGTAGGTATGATTCTTCTAGAAAAATTTGTGTTGTAGGTTCAGAAGTTGTTAATCCAAAATTTTATAAATGTAATTATGGTATTAATATAGGCCCTATTATTAATAAAGAAAATGATCATAATTGTAGAGTAATTTCTGGTAATGTTCTTACAGGAAATTCTATAGGATCCAATGGCTATTTAGGATTTTATGATAATATGATATGTGTCTTACCTGAAGGGGATAATCATTCTTTCCTAGGTTGGATAATGCCAGTTGCTAATAAATTAAGTTTTCAAAGAGCATTTGGTCTGCTATCTTTTTTGAAATCAAAAAAAAATGAATATACATTAGATACTAATACAAATGGAGAGTTGAGAGCATTTGTTCAGACAGGTATTTTCGAAAAAGTTTTACCAATGGATATTCTGCCAACATTTTTGTTCAAAGCAATATTAGCTAATGACTATGATGAGATGGAAGAACTTGGTATTTATGAGTTAATTGAAGAAGATATTGCTCTATGTGAATTTGTAGATGTTTCAAAGAATGAGCTTCAGAAACTTTTGAGAAGAGGTTTAAATTTATTAATGGAAGACTAATGCAATTTTTAAGAAAAATATTAGATAAGCAAAAACCAATGTTCCAAAAAGGTGGAAAACTAGAGAAGTTTCACTATCTATTTGAGGCAGGAGAAACATTCTTATTTGTTCCAAACGAGGTAACTCCAAAAAAAGGAGCTCAAATAAGAGATGCTATTGACCTAAAAAGGTTAATGATGACAGTTGTTATTGCTATGATTCCTTGCCTTCTATTTGGGATTTGGAATGTTGGACACCAACATTATTTTGCAATTGGAGAAGAAGGTACTTTAATTGATAAAATTTTAATTGGATCAAAACAGGTATTACCAATTGTACTTGTTTCTTATCTTGCAGGTGGTCTTGTGGAAGTTGTATTTTCAACAATTAGAAGACATCCTATTAATGAAGGTTTTCTTGTAACTGGGATGCTGATACCACTAATTATGCCACCAAATATTCCATTATGGCAGGTAGCAATGGCAACAATTTTTTCAATTGTTATTGCAAAAGAAGTTTTTGGAGGAACAGGTATGAATATTTTGAACGTTGCACTAACCGCTAGAGTGTTTCTGTATTTTGGTTTTCCAAGTGATATAAGTGGAGATGTTTGGACATATTATGATGAAGGAAAAGAGGTGATTAGTGGTTATTCTGGTGCTACACCACTTTCTATTGGTGCATCTACCGTAGGTAAATCTGAATCAGATAATGTTATTAATTTAATGGATCAGTACTCTAGTGAAGTTGGAAATACAAACTTCTATTCATTTGATAATATGCTTATTGGTGCTATCCCTGGATCAATTGGTGAAACGTCTTTCATTATGTGCATGATTGGAGCAATAATATTAATTTTTACTGGTGTAGCTAGCTGGAAAATTATTTTAGGAGTTTTTGCTGGAGCATTATTTATGGGTTCTATATTTAATTTGATTGGAATTAATGAATTTATGAATTTACCTCCTCACTACCACTTAGTTATGGGAGGTCTAGCATTTGGCGCTGTTTTTATGGCAACAGATCCAGTTTCTGCTGCTCAAACTGAGACAGGAAAATGGATTTATGGTTTTATGATTGGTTTATTAACAGTATTAATTCGTATTTTTAATCCTGCATATCCAGAGGGTATAATGCTAGCAGTATTATTTATGAATGTTTTTGCTCCTCTCATAGATTTTTATATAGTTGAAGCAAATAAAAAAAGAAGATTAAATCGTGCAACAGTCTAATTTATATATAATATCCTTCACACTTATTATGACCATCTTTCTTGGTTCATTGCTCTCATTTACTAGAATGCAGCTTGGTCCAATTCAGAAGAAACAAGTTGAGATAGACACAAAAAAGAAAATTTTAGGTGCAGTTATGGATATTTCAACATTAACCTCTGATGAAGTGCTAAATTTATACAATGAAAAAATGAAATCAATAGTAATTGATTTAGATGGTGAGGAAATAATACAGGCTGATGGATCAAAACTTGTTGCAGAAGAGATAAATATTCAGAAGAATTATAAGATAGATCCTAAAGAAAGAAAGTATCCAGTGTTTATGTTCAGCTCAAATGGAGAAAGTGTAGACTATTATATTTTTCCAATGTTTGGTAATGGATTATGGGACTGGATTTCAGGTTTCATTGCCCTAGATGAAAAATTGAATACAGTTATTGGTGTAGCTTTTGATCATAAATCAGAAACTCCTGGCCTTGGTGCTAGAATATCTTCTGAAGAAATTCAAGATCGATATAAAGGAAAAATGATATATAATCAGATAAATGAACTAGTATCTGTTAAAATGCTTAAATCAGAAAATAATAAAGGTTTGGGTTCTCATGAAGTTGATGGCATGTCTGGTGCTACAATCACAGCATATGGTTTGAATGATATGATTTCCCATTATTTTGAGTGTTATGATCCATATATTTCTAAGATTAAAACAAGTCCAAGAAGTTTAACTTTCAATAAATGAGTACAGAAGTAAAAGAAAAAGAAGTTATTAAAATAAAGCCTGCTGAATCTTTTTTGTCTAAGAGGAGAAGAAAGATTTTAGTTGATCCTTTAGATGATAATAACCCTATATCTATTCAAGTTTTGGGGATATGTTCTGCTCTTGCAGTAACAATAAAACTTGAGCCTACAATTGTTATGTCTATCAGTGTAGTATTCGTGATGATATTTTCAAGTTTAATTACTTCTTTAATAAGAAATTATATTCCAGTTAGAGTAAGAATTATTGTTCAATTGGCAATTATTGCAACCCTTGTAACTCTTGTATCTGAGTTTTTGAAAGCATTTAATTATGAGATGTTCAAAGTTCTTGGTGCCTTTGTTGGCTTGATTATTACTAATTGTATTATTCTAGGTAGGCTTGAGGCTTATGCTATGGGAAATAAACCTTATGATAGTGTTCTTGATGCTCTTGGAAGCAGTGTTGGATATGCTTGGATAATTTTAGTTGTTGCATTCTTTAGAGAATTATTAGGTTCAGGATCAGTTTTAGGGTTTAAAGTTTTTGAGATGTTAGGTTGGTATTCTTTCCCAACAAATGGTCTTTTTGTTGACTCTATTGGTGCTTTTATTATACTTGGGCTTTTGATATGGGCACAAAGAACAAGAAACGGATATATAGAAAATTAGATAAATATGACTGAGCTATTTAATCTTGTTATAAAAAGTGCATTCATGGATAACATGATATTTGCATATTTTCTAGGGATGTGTTCTTTTCTAGCTGTATCAAAAAAAGTAAGTACTGCCAATGGATTAGGTTTGGCAGTTATCTTTGTTCTTACTTGTACAGCACCATTAAACTGGTTAATACAAAAGAAAATACTTGATGAGGGTGCCTTATCTTGGATTTCTTCTGACTTTACTGATATAGATTTAACTTTTCTTCAGTTGTTAATGTTTATAGCTGTTATAGCATCCTTTGTTCAGCTTGTTGAAATGATTATTGAAAAATTTTCCCCTGCTTTGTATGGGTCTCTTGGAATTTTTCTTCCCCTTATAGCAGTAAATTGCTCCATTCTAGGTGGCTCATTATTTATGGTTCAAAGAGATTTTAATATTCAAGAGGCAACTGCTTTTGGTTTTGGTAGTGGTCTTGGTTTTTGGCTTGCAATTGTTGCTCTGGCTGCAATTAGAGAAAAATTAAAATATTCTCATGTACCAGATGGCCTTAAAGGTTTAGGGATAACTATGTTATTAACTGGACTTATGGGCTTAGCTTTTAAAACCTTTATTGGAATGACATTATAATTTTTATAAATTGTTGTAGTGAGACAGCTTTTAAATAATTTTCTTAGGGGGCTTTTATTAATTGTTCCGATGGCAGCTGCTATTTATGTAGTATGGTATCTTTATAATTTCCTTGATAGTTTAGTCCCATTTGCAAAAAATATTCCTGGTTTAAGTTTTATTATTGTTATTATCTCAATTACAGTTGCAGGATCATTTACAAAAAAGTATAATACTGGTTTAATTAATTGGTTTGAAGATTTAGTAAAAAAAGTCCCTCTTTTAAATCTTGTCTATTCTTCTATTAAAGATTTAATGACATCTTTTATGGGTGAAAAAAAGAAATTCAATAAACCCGTATTAGTTAAAGTAGATAATAATCTTTATAAACCTGGTTTTGTAACAAGTGAAGATCTAAAGGATATTGG
>CAJWTC010000040.1 GCA_913046795.1 uncultured Flammeovirgaceae bacterium
GAAAGTGCATGGGGTAACCTTTAATGGTAATGAAGTTGCATATACTCATAAGGATAATGTCCTGCTTATTGAGACAGGGGGGTTAGGTTATTCTTCTAGCGATAATATTAATGTAGAGTACAGTGGTGACCCTATAACTGGACTGATAATTGGTCCTAATATGCACGGTGACAGAACCTTTTTTAGTGATAACTGGCCCAATAAAGCTAGAAATTGGCTTCCATTAGTAGATCATCCCTACGACAAATCTACCTCTGAATTTATTGTTGTTGCTCCAAATCATTACCAGGTCATTTCAAATGGATTACTTGTTGAGGAAACAAACCTTAATAGAAATTTTAAGAAAACACATTGGAAGCAGTCAGTGCCTATATCTTGTTGGTTATACGCTCTTGGAGTTGCTGAGTTTGCGATTGATTACGTTGACTACTTCGAAGGTAAGTCAATTCAGACTTGGGTATATAAACAGGATAGAGATAAAGGCTTCTACGATTTTAAAATACCCACAAAACATACACTAGAATTCTTTTCAGATTATATTGGTCCCTTTGCATATGAAAAGTTGGCAAATGTTCAGTCAAACAGTGTTAAGGGTGGGATGGAGTCTGCAACTGCAATTTTCTATAGCGATGTGGCAGTTACAGGAGATAGAAGTGTAAGATGGAGAAATGTAGTTATTCACGAGGTTGCGCACCAGTGGTTTGGTAATTGTGTTACTGAGTACGACTGGGATGATGTTTGGCTAAGTGAAGGATTTGCGACTTACTTCACACTTATGTTCAGAGAACACGCCTACGGTAGAGATGATTTTGTGAACGGCTTAAATGAGGCAAAAAACAGAGTCTATTCCCATTATAAGACCGATAAAGAATCCTCTATTGTCCATGATAACTTAAAAGACATGAAAGATGTTTTAACGTATAGTCTTCAGTACCAGAAGGGTGCTTGGGTCCTACATATGCTCAGGAATTATATTGGAGAAGATAATTTTAGGGAGGGAATTAGAACATATTATAAGAAATATTATAATTCTAACACTACTACAGAAGAGTTTAAAAAAGAAATGGAATTTGTATCTGGAATGGATCTTGATTTCTTTTTCGACCAATGGCTTTACAATGGAGGTAATATCATTCTTGATGGGGGTTGGAGTTATGATGAGAGAAAGAGAAGGGTAGAGGTAAATATAAATCAAGTTCAGGATGACGGTTATATATTTAAAATGCCTCTAGAATTAGGAATTTATTATGAAGATGAAAATTTATTTAAATTACAAACTGTTAAACTAGAAAAAGAAAAAGGTAGGTTTTATATTGCTACTGATACTAAGCCAAAAAATATTAAAATTGATCCCTTTACTAAGTTATTAGCTAGATGGGATTTTAATGAAATTAAATAAACTAAAATGAGAAACCACTTACTACTAATTATATTTTTAATGATATCTGTCAGCGGATTAGCACAGATAAAAACAATTGAATCTGACCTATTGGATCTGAAGTTAAATGTTGGAGATACTTTTACTCCAAATAGCTATGTGATGACATTAGATGGAGAAACATCACAATGTGATAATATGATTTATTATAACAAAAAAGGTGTATTTAGTACTGCTCAATCTATTAAGGTAGATAACGAGACAGGTAAGATAGAAGCCAACCAACCTGGCCTTCATGAGGTTGTTGCGGTTTGTATAACAGAGGGAGGAAAAAGGTTAAGTAGAACATTTGTAGTTGATGTTAAATTCCCTGCTGTAAAAGAGATAAGAATTTCTTTAGATTCAGATAATATTTATGAGGGAACATACGTCCCTATCTCTTATGAGGTTATTGATGAAATGGGTTTTATTAGAGAAAATGTTAATTTTTCCATAAAATCTTCAAATCAAAATCTAGAGATTGACGATGTTAATAACATAAAAGCTGTTAAGCCAGGTAGTGTAACTCTAAATGCTAGCTATGAAGGTATTTCAGGTAGTTTAAACTTAAATGTATTAAAAAACCCTGTCGATAATATTGAGCTAAGTTCAAGTGTTGACCAGGCAAGAACTGGTGATGTTATTCAGCTAAAAGCTATTGCATATAACAAAAAGGGTCAGAAATTGGATAATATTCCATTTGAATATTCCTTCAAAGGAAAATCTTTTGATAAGAGTAATTCTGCTTCAGGTTTAGTTATTAATGATGGAAGATTTGTAGCTGATGTATCAGGAAATTACTTAGTTACAGCTTCTATAGGAAATGTGTCTGTCTCAAAAGCTATAAATATATATGAGAGAAATGTGAAGAGAGATGTGGTAAAAGTTGGCACTGGACTTGTTAATGATAAGCATACCTCAGACTTCTGGGTATTTGAGGGTGTTGATGGGAGAGATTACGCGGTTACAGGGACTTGGGGTGCAGACGGTACCTCATATTTTTGGGATGTGACTGATCCGGCTAATATATTAAAGATAGATAGTGTTCAGGTTGACGCAAGAACAGTGAACGATGTAAAAGTATCTGAAGATGGAAGAATAGCAATAATAAGTAGGGAAGGAGCTTCAAATAGAAAGAATGGTATTATAATTATTGATGTGACAAACCCAAGGGATGTCAAAATTATTTCAGAATACACAAAAAACTTAACAGGTGGGGTTCATAATTTATTCATATACGAAAATCATGTTTATGCATTAAGTGCAGGTCAAAAATATTATATATTAAACATTGAAGATCCCGTAAATCCCGTTGAAGTTGGGATGTTTGAACTTGGTAAAGAAGGTCAAGCTATACATGATGTTTGGATAGAGGATGGAATTGCTTACTCATCTAACTGGAGAGATGGAGTTTATATGGTTGATGTTGGAAATGGAATAGCAGGTGGTTCACCTTCTAATCCTGTTGCCTTTGGTAATTATAATTATGCTAGCGGTGCCCACCATGCTACATATCCCTTCAAAAGTAAGTCTACAGGTAAGTTTTATACAGTTCTAGGTGATGAAATCTTCCCAAATGGTATAGATGTTAATTCACCAAATGAAACAGCTGGATTTTTACATTTTGTAGATTTTACAGATGTTGATAATCCTGTAGAAATCGCAAGATATGAACTTCCTGGTCACGGTTCTCATAATTACTGGATTGAA
Source organism: uncultured Flammeovirgaceae bacterium (assembly GCA_913046795.1). Taxonomy (GTDB): domain Bacteria; phylum Bacteroidota; class Bacteroidia; order Cytophagales; family MED-G16; genus MED-G16. The sequence continues at coordinate 3,128 of CAJWTC010000040.1, forward strand.
GACGATATACTTTACGTTGCTATGTATTCAGGTGGCGTTAGGGTTATTGATATATCTGGAGATTTGATGGGAGATTTGTATAAACAAGGTAGAGAGATTGGTTATATCCTTCCAGGAAATAAAGATGGCTATATACCATTTGCGACAATGGCTTGGGGCGCTCAACTATATAAAGGTCATGTTTTTTATTCTGATTGGAACAGTGGTATAGGTGCAGCGAAAGTAATGCCAATTAAACCAGATAATTCTAAGGTTAATCAGTATCTAAACTAATGCGTGGAATTTTAGTTTTATTTATTTTACTGAGTGCTAACACTCTAATTTCTAAGGATTACTATGTCTATGTAGCTGCAGAATCTGACGATATGGTTTCCTTATTAAAATTCGATGGAAAAGACTTAATTGAGGTAGAAAGGTTTGAGGTAGGTGTTATGCCAACTGAGATAGAGGGTCCTCATGGTATAACAGTAGATCCTAATGGAAAATATTGGTACTTATCTTTAGCTCATGGTAGTCCTTACGGGACACTTACAAAGTATTCAACAGAAACTAATAAACCTATTTCAAGTACAAAACTTGGTCTATTTCCTGCTTCAATGCAAATTTCAGAAGCTACTGGATTGCTTTATTGTGTGAATTTTAATCTTCATGGGGACATGGTGCCAAGTACAGTATCCGTTGTAGATCCTGAAATCATGGTTGAAATTAAACAGATTGAAACTGGAGCAATGCCACATGGTTCTAGAATATCTCCAGACGGATTATTTCAGTATTCTGTGGCAATGATGTCAGGTGAATTATTTGAAGTGGACGCAATTAGTTTAAAGGTAAATAGAAAGCTAAGCTTAGAGAAAGAAATGTCTCATTCTCACCATCATATGCACCATGATAATGATATGAAAATGGTTCATTCTAAAGTTAAGCCAACTTGGGTGATACCTCATCCATCAAAAAAATCAGTTTTTGTAGCCGGTAACGGTTCAGACGAGATTATAGAGGTTGATTTAGATAATTGGGAGGTAATTAATAGAATTAATGTAGGAAAAGGCCCATATAATATTGAAATTTCTCCAGATGGAAAATACCTTGTCTCTACATTAAAGGGTGAGGGTAGTACTGGAGTTTGGAGTTTGGAAGACATATCAGTAAACAGAATCATAAAAAATACTACAATGGTATCTCATGGAATTGCAATTTCACCAGATAGTAAATATGCTTTTGTCTCTGTTGAGGGTATTGGAGGTGAGCCAGGAAAGGTTGACGTAATTAATCTTGAAAACATGTCTCTTTTAAGTTCAGTAAATGTTGGAAAACAAGCAGGAGGAATAGCTTTTTGGAAAATATCTGACTAAATTACGTCATCGTTTCAGTAAAATATAAGCTATGAGATACTTCTTTATAATTCTATTATTTATATGTTCATGTACTTCTAATACAACTGAAGTATCTAATGTTGATTCTAAAGTCCAAGATATACTCTCTAAAATGACTCTTGAGGAAAAGGTAGGTCAGATGGCTCAAATTAATTTAACAGTTATTGCAAAGGGGCCAAATAAGTGGGGATCATCATTTCCCTTAGAAATTGATCCAAAAAAAGCTAAGAAGGCTCTTGTAGATTTTAAAGTTGGTTCTGTGTTAAACACTATAAATAATACTGCTCAGAATACAGAGACATGGTATAAAACAATTACAGAAATTCAAAAATACTCTATTGATAGTACAAGAATGAAGGTTCCAGTTATTTATGGAATAGATGCTATTCATGGCACTACATACACTGCTGGAGCTACAATGTTTCCTCAGCAAATAACAACAGCAGCAAGTTGGAATGAAGAAAATGCTTATAATATGGCACTAGTTTGTGCATATGAAACAAGGGCTTCAGGTATTCCATGGAACTTTTCTCCAGTGTTAGATCTCGGTTTAGATCCTAGATTTCCTAGACAGTTTGAAACATTCGGTGAGGATCCATTGATAGTTGAAAGATTTGGTAAGGCAATGATTAGGGGGTATCAAGGAGAAAATAATGATATATCAAACAAATACAGTGTTGCAGCTTGTATGAAGCATTTTGTGGGTTATCATGCTGTTATATCAGGCAAGGATAGAACACCTGCTTATATTCCAGATAATGTTTTGTCAGAGTATCATATAGAGCCATTTAAGAAAGCTATCGAAGCAGGAGCAAAAACTGTGATGATAAATTCTGGACTTATTAATGGTGTACCAGTACATGCTGACTATAATTTAATGATTAATGTACTTAGAAATAAGCTTGGATTTGAAGGTGTGATATTAACTGATTGGGAAGATATAAGAAAACTGCATGACAGAGATAAGGTTGCTAAAAACCAAAAAGAGGCAATTAAAATGGCAATAAATGCTGGTATTGACATGTCAATGATTCCTTACGAGTATGAGCATTTTATAAAGAATCTTATAGCGCTTGTAAAAGAAGGGGAGGTAAGTATTGAAAGGATTGATGATGCGGTGATGAGAATACTAAAACTTAAGTTTGAATTAGATCTTTTTAATAATCCAGTCACAAATTTTGAAGAATATGAAGATTTTGGTTCAAAAAAACATCATCAGTTAGCTTATAAGGCTGCATCTGAGTCAATAACTTTACTTAAAAACGATGATAATATACTACCACTTAAGGGTAATCCAAGAATATTAGTTACTGGCCCAAATGCTGATAATATGAGGACATTAAACGGTGCCTGGACGTATTCTTGGCAAGGAGACCTTACCGATGATTTTGCTGGAGATTACAATACAATATTTGAAGCCATAAGAAATAACTTTGGGTCCAGTAATGTTAAGTATGTTCCAGGAGTAACTTATAGAAAAGGTGGTAATTACTATGATTTGGATGAAGTTGATATTAGCAAAGCTGTTCAGGAGGCTAGGAGGTCTGATTATATAGTTCTCTGCTTAGGAGAGAATACCTACACTGAAAAGCCAGGTGATTTAAATGATTTAAATATTCACAAATTACAGACAAAATTAGCTATAGAATTAAGTAAAACAGGTAAGCCAATCATTTTAATTTTAAATTTAGGTAGACCTAGGTTAATATCTGATATTGAGCCACTTATGAGTGCTGTAGTAAATGTTTATCTTCCTGGAAATTTTGGAGCAGATGCTTTGTCTGATATTATATCAGGAAGGGTAAATCCATCAGGAAAATTGCCTTATTCTTATCCTGCTTACCCAAACTCTTTACTTCCTTATTATTATAAACCATCTGAAGTTCAAAATAATGCTCAGGGTGCATATAATTATGTTGGTGAAGTAAATAACCTATATGAATTTGGATACGGACTAAGTTACTCTGATTTTAAATACTCTAATTTTGCTGTAAGCAAAGATACATTTGCTTTATCTGACACAATAAATGTAGGTGTTTTTGTTACAAATGATAGTGATATTGATGGTTATGAGACTATTCAGGTATATTCTTCTGATTTATATGCCTCAATAACTCCTGATATAAAGAGATTACGTGATTTCTCTAAAGTACATATTAAAGCTGGAGAAACAAAGAGGTTAAGCTTTTCAATTCCTGTATCAGAATTAGAATTCTATAATATTGATAACGTTCCTGTTGTTGAAGAGGGAAGGTTTAAAATAACAATTAATGATAATGTTAAAGAGATCTACATTAGATGATATTTGTTATATAATTTATATTATGTTAAATAAGAAATGCTACATATAATATATCTATATATATTCTTAAATATTAATTACTCAGATAAAGAGTTGGTTAATGATGTATTAGATAAACTTCATTATTATGCAAGTATTGCAGATGGAGAAAATTATTTTAAATTATTTGACGAATCCTCTATATTCTTTGGGACCGATGCTAATGAGAGATGGAGTAAATCAGAATTTAAGGATTATGCTCTAGAGAGATTTAAAGATGGAACTGGTTGGACATATAAACCAATTACTAGAAACATTTATTTTAGTAAAAATAAAACTATAGCATGGTTTGATGAAGAGTTAGAAAATAAAAAATACGGTGTTTTTAGAGGTACTGGAGTATTAGAAAAAAATAGAGATGGTTGGAAAATTAAACAGTATAACTTGCTATTACCGATACCAAATGATTTACTAATTAACTACTCTAAAGAAATTCAAAAATATTTAGAAAATGGAAAGGAATGATTATTGCAGTTTAAGAATCATCTGATAGATATTCTCTGCATTTTCATAATCTTTAATTTTCATGTAAGCATTTCTTAAAACTTCAAGATATTCAGCATTTGTATTGTCTCTATTTACTGATATAGATAAAACTTTTATCAGATTTTCATAGTCTTCCATAATTGAAAATATAGGATAAATAGTTGCAATATCATCGTTACTTATATCCTCTCCTTTTAAATTAAGGTAATCAATTGCATAAACCTGTCCTTCAGAAATTCTAGAGTTACCTTCACCTTTAAGCCTATCTGACTCAGCTTGGTACTTATTTTTTAATGCGAGAAAATCTAAATTTCTTTCCAAGTCGTAGTAAGGTTTTGCGTTAGCCTTATATGCATCTAACATATATAATAATGCTCTTTCGTTAGAAGGATCATACTGTAACGTACTCTTATATGACTCAATAGCTGTTTTAAAAACTTTATCTAAAGTATCAAGTTTTTGAGACTCATTAAATTCATTACTTTCTGTTAAAGCTAGTCCTAAATTATAATATAAAACCGCCCTATTAAAATGTAAATTTGCATTTTCTGGATCCATACTTAACTGATTATCAATCTTTCCCCTAGCCTCCTCAACTTTATTAAGTCTCATAGCAATATTTATTTCCACAGATGGATAATAATTATTTTCAGGAAATAACTCTTTAGCCTCATTAATAAGTCTAATTGAATTACCAAAAGATTCACATTCTTCAAACTCTTCACAATTAGAGTAGTATATATTCACAGAATTTTGATAAATAGTATTAGTATTCTTATTATTAAGCACTTTCATTTTCATTAGCTTATCATAGAAATCTAACGCCTCTGTAAATTTACTTAATTGTTCAGCAACAAACCCACCATATAATAGTCCAAGAGTGTCATTAGGGTTTATTTTAAGGCTATTTGAGAAAGAAATGTAGGCTTGTTCATAGTCAGGTGCATTTGATCCCTGAAGTGATATAATTGCCTGATTAATGAAAAATGTAGATAGATTCTGTTTACCTATACCAGCATTTTCAATTGCAGAGATATTTTTTGTTTCTATCTCAAAACCTATTTTATCATATGATTCTAAAGCTTTATCGATAGCATCTTCATCAAGTTCAGGAAATTTTTTAGCTATTTCAGCATAAACATCTCCCCTAGTTAGCCATGTATCAACTTTTTCTACATTTTTCTCAATTTGAATTGCAGCATCAACTTCTCCTTTTGCATCTTTTAGAAAATTATTTATTTCTGATTGATCAGTAGTTAGCTCTAGTTTTGTAAGGTATGACCTTGCCTTGTTTATACTACCTTTATATTGTGAAAAGGCATTTATAATTGAAAAACAAAATAGTATAATAGTAAGTAAATATTTTTTCATTATTTCTGGGTTATAATCAAATTTAATTAAAAAAATTATTCTTCTTCTATATTCTCAATTTTTGCGACGGATGAGATCTCGTCTTTTTCTGAGAGTTTTATTAGCTTAACTCCCTGTGTAGCTCTTCCCATTACTCTTATATTTTCATCTGTAATTGACGTCCTTATAGTAATTCCTGATTTATTAATAATCATTAGCTCATCATTAGTCTTAACTTCTTTAATAGCGACTAAATTTCCAGTTTTTTCAGTTATTTTAAGTGTCGTTACACCTTTACCACCTCTTTTCGTTATCCTGTAGTCATTTATTGATGATCTTTTACCAAATCCATTTTTAGAAACTACTAATAAATCAGAATCTTCTCTTGAGACACATATCATACCTATTACTCTGTCTTCATCATTTTCTAATCTTACCCCTCTAACACCTGCAGCAGCAATTATTTCAGAAAAACGTCCTGGTTTATAACTCTTAGT
>CAJWTC010000041.1 GCA_913046795.1 uncultured Flammeovirgaceae bacterium
CACCATAAATCGTACAAATAAGTGCTACCCTTAAACCTCCAGCAAAGACTGATGGAGATGCATTTCCAACTTCCTGTATAATAATGAATGCGGAATATAATCCTATTAAAGATCCAAGAATACCTGTTGACAAGGCAAGATTTCCATATGTTTTAAGCTTATCACTGTGTAAATAAAATGAGACTCCAGTCATAACCAGAAAAATTGAAATTATCGACATAAAGAGAACCCCTCCTTCAAAAAAAAGATTTATCATAAGTTTATTTTAGTTTATTCAAATTAATAATTTTTCATGACAAACCATTTCCATATTAGTTTGTAAGTTATTTTAGAACCAGAAGTCAGAATACCGACCCTATATATTCTCCCAGCAAACCATAATGCGAAAACTACAGAAATAATTAATATCATAATTGACAAAATTAATTGCCAATCAGGAACACCAAATGCCAGTCGAGCCATCATAAGTATTGGAGATGTCAGTGGGAACATACTTAAAAAAAATGATGCATTTCCCTCTGGGTTATTTAAAACAATACCCATGAACATTAAACTAGCAATTATTGGCAATGAAATTGGTAAAGTAAATTGGTTTGCGTCTTGGAGGTTATCAACAGCAGAACCAATTGCTGCAAAGAATGCTCCATACAAGAAGAATCCACCGAGGAAATATATGAGGAAAATTAAAACAGTTTTCTTTATGTCTACAGCAGCAAACATATCGTATATACTTTTAACAATTTCTTTTGAGTTATTGACCTCCTGTTCTGTCTGAACTATTTGAGTAGTTTCATATGAATTAATACCAAAATACATTGAAGTAAAAGTAGATATTGATGTAACTAATATTATCCAAATAAATATCTGGGTAAAAGCTACAGCACCAACTCCAAGAACCTTTCCCATCATCAACTGTGTAGGTTTAATCGAAGACACTATTATTTCTACAACTTTACTTGTTTTTTCATCAAGAACACTCTGGAGAATAAAGCTGCCATAAATAAAAACAAACATGTATATCAAGAATCCATTAAAATATCCAAGACCAAATGCAAGGTCAGAGTTAGACTGTTTAACTCCAATCTCATCAGAAATACCTTCAGCCTCTTTATCTACACTGTAGGTCTCCATAGTGATTCTAGTTCTTAATTTATCTAAAGACTCCTCATTAAGTTTAAGATCTTGAATTTTTAACTCTCTTATCTTATTCTCAACTAAACTTTCTATCCCACTGATAAGGTCGCTACTTGGTACATTCTTAGAATAGAACCTCAAATCCTTCGGCTCATAAATATCAAATTCAGGTATTTCAAGGGCACCATATATTTCCCCCTCATCTATCATATTTTGTATTTCTGAAATATCGTTGTCACTTTTTATAAATATATCACCACGTATCCTTGTTGAATCTTCGATAAAGTTATTCTTATCTAATAAGGCAATTACCCTTTCCTCTTTCTCTTCAGTTGACAATATAAAGACAGTAATTGCTATGAACAAAGGAAAAATAAGTGGAGTTAATATAGTTGAGAGTATAAATGATTTTTTCTTTACTCTCTCCAGGTACTCTCTTTCTAGTATTATCCAGATCTTATCCATTTTTACCCTCCTCTACTTTCATTATAAATATATCGTTCATATTAGGCACTTTTTGCTCAAAAGAAATGATATCCATACCTTTAGAAATATCTGAGAACAATGTTCTATATGATTTTCCTTTCTTTAGAGATATTTCACTCTCATATGCATTTTGAGAAATTTTACTTTGAGATACGATTGAATACAGTTGATTTTTAGCACTTATTTTCTTATTATGTTTTATAATGTAATTATCTGATTTTGCATTCATTTTTATCTCATCAGTATTACCATCTAATATTTTTTTTGAGTTGTTTATCATGGCAAGGTGGTCACACAGTTCGTCTACTGATTCCAACCTATGTGTTGAAAATATAATTGTCTTTCCTTCAGCCTTAAGTCTCAATAAATTTTTTTTAACAAGATTTGCATTTACAGGATCAAAACCTGAAAAGGGTTCGTCTAATATTATCAGTTCAGGATCGTGGATTACAGTTGAAATAAATTGTACTTTTTGACTCATACCTTTTGACAAATCCTCAATACCTTTTTTCCACCAGTTAGATACCTCTAAGTTTTCAAACCATTGGGCTGCAGAATCAATACATCTATTCCTAGAAAGCCCCTTTAGTTTTCCCATAAAAAGCAAGAAGTCACCAACTTTCATCTTCTTATATAAACCCCTCTCTTCTGGCATATATCCTATTTTTCTTACGTCATCATAGGTAATTTTTTTATCATTTATAAAAATATCCCCTTTATCTTGGTTAATGATTTGGTTAATGATTCTAATCATAGATGTCTTGCCAGCCCCATTAGGTCCTAGCAGTCCAAAGATGCTTCCCTTATTAACATCCAAAGACACATTGTCAAGTGCCATGTGGTCAACATATGATTTATATATATTTCTTACTGATAACAATGTATCTGATTTGGTTATTTTAATTTGACGGACAATATAATAAATCGAAATTTAAATGAAGAGATAAATTATGACATATGCTTGATTAATTATTATGGTTCACAGTTAATGAAATCTGGTTTAGGTAGATTCCAGGAACTTGCATTTTCATAAAATGAGTTACATTCAGATACATTACCTACATCCCAAATTGATAAGTCTTGATTAAAATATTTAGCATCATAAAACATTTTTTCCATGTTAAATACATTTGAAACATCCCAGTTTTTCAAGTCTTGCGCAATATCAGTTCCTAAAAACATTTCTTTCATATCTCTTACCTCAGATACGTCCCACTGTGAGACATCGGGATTAGCATATTTTGCACCTCTAAACATTCTCTTCATATTTCTCACATTTGAAACATTCCAACTTGATATATCCACATTCATGTTGTAAGCATGAAAAAATATTCCTTCCATACTTTCCACAGCACTAACATCCCATTTTGAGAGATCCTGATTAAATCCGTTCGTATTCCAGAATGTGAAATACATAGATTTCACCCCACTCATATCCCATGTACTCATATCAAAGTTGTCACTTATTTTACATGGAAGAGAACAAAGCTCTCTAGTCTCTTCAATAAATGATGTTGCAAATTTTACTTCTTTATTATAAGTTGAAGGGTCTAAAGATAGGATATGATCCCAATCCCTAACTATCATAACACTATCACCATCAAATAATACTACTCCACCTATATAGTCTAAAGCAGAATATGTTGCTTTTAAGGTAATTCCATTGTCATGGAGTTTAATTAAGGAACATCCTTTATTATTAACAGATGTACTGGTAGGAGTATTTGGACAGTTATCTTCAGAGTTTATAACCCCATCATTATCATAATCAAAATCTTCGTCAGAACATCCAACTGAATTTACTTTAGTCCCGATCTCGGTATCTAAACACTGATCTTCTTTGTCTACAATACCATCCTTATCAGAATCCAAAAGTTTGAAGTTAGCAGTTATAGAGAAATTATTCTTTATAATAAATCTTATCTCAGAGTTATTACTTTCATAATCTCCAGACCATCTGTCAAATTCATAGAATTCATTTGGTATAGCTAAAAGAATTATTTCATCTCCTTCAAAATAAAAGCTGTTTAACTGACTAGTTGATCCTGCATCTTCAGGAAAAATATTAATAATCAGACCGAACTCTTTATCTTGGTGACAAGAGATAAATAATAAAAAAAAGATATAAAATCGTGTCAATTTTAAAGATAAGCTACCTCAATATATCAAACGTATGAGTGTACTTAATAGTTATTTGTTGGTAGTTAGTATAATCTGAAATGTCATCATCTTTCACAATATTAAGGACTACATAAAGACCTGAATTAGCATCTCTAATTAGTCCATATCTCGCATTGACAGAAAATAAATTTGTGACATTATTATACTGAATTAAACTCTGAATAAACATTTTTGGGTTAAAAGAATAAGATAAATTAAGTCCACTAATAACAGCATCCAGTTCACCATTATTAAGTCTTAAATTATTACTATTAATAAAAATTGAGGTATTAAACTTATCGCCTGGTCTTATGTTAAATGATAAATTATTTGATACTCTATAACCACCAAAATAGCCTCCTATAAAGCTCCTGTTATTAAATGATAATTTTTTGTTAGGGTTTGTTATAAATACTATCTGTGCCTCAGCATGATTGTATTTAGAAGGGTTTATTGTCAAGTCAGATATATTAAAGTCGTTAAACACCCACTCTCTTGTAAAATTTACTCCTGTATGAATTTCCAATCCGTTCCTCCAAGCCCAGTGGTTATCGACATGTAACCAACTTGACACTAACTTTCCTGTAAAATCCCAATATGTTCTTGAATATATATGTGGTCTCACTTCAAGAAGCTTCCTGCTATCATCAAATCGAATGGTTTTCCATATCATGAATTGAGGTTTTTTAAATGAGTTCCTCTCAAGGTAACCAACCTCAGGATTAAATCCTTCACCAATTTCAGTGTAGCTTGCTAATAATCTCCATAAATTCCAATCATAGTTCGCTGCAAGCCTAAATGCGTGGTCATCTTCTTCTATTCCAGGTGTATAACTTTTTGAGAGGAAACCCGATACTTTAGCCTTCTTACCAATTCCCCACACACCATCTACGGCGACTACTCTGTTGTAGTCACTGACTGAATTCAAACCAATTCTATCTCTAGAAACATAAATACCCCCAATAGAAGACCTTGTATTTTCAAAATTATGGTTAATTCTAGCCACGTTAAAACTATTTTTCTTAACTGAAATTTCATCTACATCATCTGTTACCATAGATAGTAAACCAATATTTGTATTACCAACTTTACCTGATAACCTACCTCCACCAATTATGGGGACTATACTTCCATTTCCAGATATTCCAATTCTTCTGCTAAAAAATAAGTCTACCTCACCAGGACTTCCAACTGAGAACTGACCTGCATTCTCTAAAAAAAATGCTCTTTTTTCAGGATAAAAGAGATTAAACCTATCTAGGTTTACTTGTTGTTTATCAACTTCTGCTTGTGCAAAATCAGTGTTATATGTTAAGTCTAAGGTTAATCCTGAAGTGATACTATATTTCAAATCTGCTCCGTAATCCTGATTAAATTTATTGTTTTTAAAGGCCTTGTTGTGACTTGCTTTCACAAGTGCATACGGAAGAAATTTGAGATTACCGGGACTTTTTAAAGATACACCATTCAACTTACCCGCTAATGAGACTCTTTTAATATTAAAATTATAGTCTGCTGGCATTGATGCCCAGTATGATACCTCATTTGTTTTGCTAATATTTCTCTGGAAATTAATTCCCCATGTTTTATTTAGTCCCGAACCAAATCGAATTGATTTAAGTGGAATAGCAAATTCAGCACTCCACCCCTCATCAGTAATCTTTGTTTCAACAACCCATGTCGCATCCCAGTTAAGGTTTGTCCCACCTATGACTCCACTCTGTTGTCTTGAGGAACTACGATTTCCTTCACCTTCATTATCAATTTGGGCATCATACTGCATTCCAGCTGAGTTTGTTCCAAATAGAAATCCATTTTGCTGATCGTTATAAGTATCTATAATAAATAAGAAACTATCATCATCATCTAAGCTTGCGTCTCTCCTAGAATCCGAAACCACTAGAGAATTTGGATCAGAATCGTAACACATAACACCAACATACATCACTGATGATGAGAAGGCTACTTTTATCTGTGTTTTTTCTGATGATTTCTCACCATTTGAAGGTTTAGATTGTATCATTTCAGAAAGTTGTGGAACAACATCCCAAATTTTATCATTTAAAACATCACCATCAACAACTGGACCTGACTCTAATTGAATGTATTCAAATGATGGCCTTTCTTTAAAGTTATTACCTTGGCTAAAAACAATAAATGGCAAAAAAAAGATAATTAATAATCTACATATCATCGTATACTAATCAATAGGGTACATATTAAAGTTTTGATCATCAAAGTATTTGATTCTGTTAGGTATAGCATCTTCTATTTTTTTCTTTAAATCTTCAGAAATTCTATCAGATCTGTACCTTATTGCTAGATAAGGCAAATAACTTTCAGCTATATCTTCTCTTATTGGGTAGTCTCTGGCATAAACAGATATAAACTCACAGTCTCTATCTTGAGCTTGTAACCAACCCTCAGATTCAGCATGGTAAGAATCTAATGATGTGTGTGATGCCTCATGCACAAGTGTCTCTTCTAATATCCCTTGATTCTCATAATTTTTTTCGGACCAGTCAGTATGGATCAAAAGGTTATTATTACCTCCACCAAATGGTTCATCTCCCCTATGAATCCAAGAAGTCTCTACATCTTTTCTTAGCTGAGTTGTTAACCTTCCTATCACCTCCGCATACTTTAAGGCATATACTTGGGCATTTTGCCACGTTCCAAACTCAGGATTGACTTGTATCTCAATACTTAGTCCATCATCATACTCAGCTGGAAATAAGAAAGGTTCTGAGTTAATCCATCCCGACCTCCTGTCGTACATCTGTCTTATTCCAGTACCTGCATAAGATAAGCCCACGAAAGTTGTGGGGTCTTCTGGGGTTATAATATCAGGGTCAATAAAAATTGTACCACCAAAAGGGGGGTTATAATCTTCATCGCATAACTCAGGTTGAGCTGTTCTATCTTTTGAACAAGAGAAAATTAAAAAGAGAAGGATTAATTTTTTCATTAGGAGCTGTTAATCTAGTAATATTATTATTCAAATAATATTTTTCATAAATGAAAAAAAATCACAAAGGCCTTTTTGATCTCAATTTCTTTGATAATTTAATGTTGTTACCTAGAGAAGATCATATAGATTTTTTTAAAGTGGCAATTCTTTATTAATTTCTTCTAAATAAGGTGTATATATATTTTCTTTTATTACCATTTGTGGGATGTTTGTACTCGAAGTTGAAAGATTCTAATAATTTAAAATCATCCCCCAAACCTTCTTTAAACATTTCCTCATTATAGTTAACCACTTCTAAACCACAACATTTATTAGCACCACCTACTGCAAATTCAGAGAAAATAACATATCCCCTACTTTTAACTTTTCTTTTTAATAAATCAAAATAATTATATTGTTGATTCTTATCTGTAAAGAAGTGTAAAACTGCCCTGTCATGCCACAAATCAATCATTTTTAAATTTTTAAGCTCTTTTGGATTTGTCAAGTCATCAACAATAAAATTAATATTTTTAGTAGTTGAGAGTTGTTTTTTTAAGTTTTGAATGGCAGTTGAAGAGATGTCGTTAACTAAAATATTTCTATATCCTTTTTCTGATAATAACTGGATTAATATAGAACAGCCTGCTCCTGCATTAAATATAAGAGAGTCTTTTGATAAATGGCATTTATCAATTAGCTCTGTTGTTGGCACTGGATTATCCTCAAACCACCCTAACTCTTCTTTTGGAGTATTTTTATATGTATTATCCCAGTGTCCTTTAAAATTATATTCCATTGACTTTTTTCAATTTTAATTTATAATTTAATTAATTAAGTTTTTATTTATTTTTTGAAAAATATTTATTTCATTTACATGTGCGTAATCTATCATTCCCAAAATTTTCAAGAAAAGATCCTCAAAAGTTTTTTAAGACTCTTAATAATAGAATAAATAAATATTTTTCAGAAAATAAATTAAAAAAAACTGGAAACTGGAAACTGTATCTAAAGTCAGTAATTATTTTTTCAATTTTTATTGTCCCTTACTTACTTATCATGTTCTTAGATTTGAATCAGTGGGTATGTCTCGGTCTAATTATTGTTACAGGTGTGGGCATGGCTGGAGTAGGTATGAATATCATGCATGATGGAAACCACGGATCATTCTCAAGTAAAAAATGGGTAAATAAAATAATGGGAAGTAGTATATATATACTAGCAGGAAATGCATACAACTGGCAGATTCAGCATAATGTGCTCCACCACACATACACTAATATTCATGGCCATGACGAAGATCTAGCTGCTGGACGTATATTAAGATTTAGCGAACACACAAGATGGAAGCCACATCATAGGTTCCAACATATATATTCTTTCTTTCTTTATGGACTCATGACTTTTAACTGGGCTGTGATTGCTGATTATTTTCAGACTAATAGGTACATAAAAGAGAAGCTTTCTTTTAAAAAGTTCATTAAACCCCTATATCAGTGGGTTAATTTGATTTTCACTAAGTCTATTTACTACTCGATTTGGATTGTATTACCGATGATTTATCTGGATTTTTCTTGGTGGAAAATACTTCTTGGATTTTTTGTTATGCACTACACTGCAGGTATAATACTAAGTACAATTTTTCAGTTAGCTCATATTGTTGAAAAGGTAGAGATGCCTTTACCATTTAAAAATTTAGATATGAAAAATACTTGGGCCATTCATCAACTTTTTACCACTTCTAACTTTTCTACAAACAATAAGGTAATGAACTGGTTCTCAGGTGGACTTAATTTCCAAGTTGAACATCACCTATTCCCAAATATATCTCATATTCATTACAAAAAATTATCAGAGATTGTTAAGAAAACAGCAAAAGAGTTTAGACTACCATACAATGAATATAAGACTACCAGAGATGCAATTAAATCTCACTTTCTTTTCTTAAAGAGTATGGCTAAAAAGCCAGTGATTATTTAATTGTTTGGTAAACCTGGAGTTGGATTTTCAAAAAATATCCAGTTAGTTAAATCATTTAGGTCTCTACCCATTGAAATATCTGTTGATTGTTCAGGAAATGTGTAGGAATCTATAATTGTAAGTTTATCCTGAGATAACAGAATTATTGACTCTCCACCCTTACTAAGTTTTTTACTAACATGGAGAGCGCCTTGCTCCTGATCATCGTCACACCAAATTACAAGATATCCCTTAGGCTGAATAGTTGTTGAATTAGGATCTGAA
>CAJWTC010000042.1 GCA_913046795.1 uncultured Flammeovirgaceae bacterium
TCTTGTTTAGATTTAAGTTTTCCATCTAAAAAATTTCCAGTATAAAATTGAATTCCTGGCTGGTCAGAATATACTTCTACTAACCTCCCACTCTTAGGATGGTAGGCAGATGCAACAGTCCTGAGGCCAACATCTTGATTATTCAGCACCCAACAGTGGTCGTATCCATTTCCATATGATAATTGTTTATTAGATATGTTAATATCCTCACCAATAGTTTTTGAGTACCTGAAATCAAAAGGTGTTCCCTTTACACTTCTTATCTCTCCAGTTGGAATTAATGTGGAGCCTACAGGAAGAAAAGAATCTGCCTCTATAGTAACCTCATGATCTAAAATATCTTTACTGAAATCACCAGATAAGTTAAAATATGAGTGTTGAGTAAGGTTAATAATTGTTTTCTTATCAGTCTCAGCTTCATATCTCACACTCAACTCATCATTGTTATCAAGAGAGTATGTCACCTTAACCTTAAGATTGCCTGGATATCCTTCTTCCATATCTTCACTTTTATATTTTAAGATTAGAGAAGCCATGGAATCTTTAACTTCTTGGGAAGGGTCCCAGACAACCTTATCAAATCCTTTTAGACCACCATGTAAATGATTTATATCGTTATTTACTGCTAGATTATAAGTTTTTCCGTCAAGTGTAAACTTTCCCTCTGCAATTCTATTACCATACCTACCTATTATCGCACCAAAGTATGGACTCTCATCTTCATATTGAGATAAGTTATCAAATCCTAGTACTACATCTTCGTAATTACCTTTGCTATCTCTTGACTTTAGAGATGTTATGATACCCCCAAAATTAATTACACTAACCTCCATACCGTTCTTGTTAGTTAAGATAAATTTATGGATAATAGTATTCTCCTTGGTTTTTCCAAATATCTCTTTACTAATCTTTAACTGATTCATGTTGTTTTTTTTAGATATACTTTGGCAGGACACATATTGTAAAAGAATTAAAAAAAAAGATAATCTTTTCATTAAATTAAAAATACTCAACATAATTAGTAAATAGCTAAATTATTTTGAAGTGTTTTCTTATAAAAATTTATCGATTTTATATAGTTTCGTAAAAAACATATTTATGAAAAAGTTCCTATTATTCTTTTTATCAATTTTTGTTGTTATCAGTTGTGGTGAAGAAGGTGACTCAGTCAGTGCTGGTACAGAGCCTGTTCCAGGAAAAGATGTATATGTTGGTGGATATTACAACAACTCATCAGGTCAACAAATCGCATGTTACTGGAAAAACGGAAAAAGATTCGATCTTGGAGAAGGTGAAATTTCTGACATAGTCGTTAGTGACGGTAAGGTATACGCAGTTGGATACAATTTTGGTGGAAATGCTTCTTATTGGATTGATGACGAACAGTTTGAGCTTGAGGGAACTGGTAATGCAGAAGCGTATGCAATAGCTGTACACGAAGGTGATGTGTATACAGCTGGAAGAGATAACGGAGCTGCTTACTGGAAAAATACAAAAAAAAATAAATTATCAGGTGGAGACTCATCTGGGTATGGCATAGCTGTTAAAGATAATGGAAATGTATTTGTTGGGGGATACTATATGAATAATCACCACTTCATTATTCCTGCTTTTTGGAAAAATGGAGCAAGAACTAATTTGAGTAGACCATCTGGAGGAGATGGTGAGGTTCAAGACGTAAAAATATACAATGGATCAATGTATTATTTCGGAATGAGTATGGCACCTAATAATATGCTAGGGTATCTCCCTAAAGCATCATTTTGGAAAACGAACGGGAATAGAACAGACTTACCAAATGGTGGAGGATGGCAAAAAGGAATTTATGGAGGCGAAAGCTATGGGGGTTTTGTAAATTCAACGGGAGTTTATGTTGCCGGAAAGATTGATTGGATAGGTGAAGTTGATGATGATGGTAATGATATCCCTGGTACTGGAGGATCTTACGCTCATTATTGGCACGATGGAACGAAAGTAGATCTTCTTGGTGGAATATTTAACGATATGTGGGTTAGCACAGCATATGACGTAGCAGCAAATACTGGTTTCGTAGTTGTTGCTGGTGATGTCGCTACAGAAACTCAGACTCAAGTGCCTGCGATGTGGGTTAATGGAGAATTAATACATCTAGAAGGAACAGATACGCACGGTGTTGCGAAAGCAGTATTTATAGTAGAATAAACAGACTAAGAAATTCTGATTATCTTTTCCTTATTGTTATTTAATAATATATAATCACCTTCTTTTTTACCCTCAAGTTGCTTTCCAATTGGAGAGGCCTTTGATACTATCATAACCTTTTTATTACCTATCTGGTGGATACCAAGTCCTATTCCAATAAATAAAATAGAACTATCTGTTTCAACAAGTGATCCCAACCCAATTTTAGGTTTATCACTCATATCCAATGACTCTATTACTTTTAAGTGATTTAGTTGAGATTGGTAGTTATTATTTATTTTATCAAACTCAGACTGCATTAGAGCCCTACTTGTCTCATGCTTATCTCCTGCACTACTTTTAGAAATACTATTCTTTTCCTCATTAATAGATTTTAATTCATTTTCTAAGAGGTCTGTATTACTCCTTAAAACAGATAAGATATATTCAATAACATGCTTCTTAAGCATAGGTAATTATTGATTTTAGGGTTTAACAAACTACTTTAATACAATAGTGTTTATACCCTTAGTATTCATCTTCTTAACGAACTCATTAAGGTCATTACTAACTAATGTCTCTAATTGAACACCTACCTCTTCAAGTCTTTTGTGAAGAAGCTCGTATACCTCATAATAAGAATCAGCAGGTCTAAAATCTGAGATTTGTACATTCTGAGCAAGATATGATAATTTTTCACCAATCATCTTCTCGTACCTAACTCCATCCTGACCCTTTCCAGTAATCTTTAACTGTAATAATTTCTTTTCTAAATCCAAGAATTTATTTTCAAGACCATCTACCTCCTCAATTAAATCATCACTCATATTACCTCCAGAAAGAACTGACTTCAAATCTAGTAACTGTCTTCTGACGCTTTCTATAGTGTTAACGTATTCTGTTGTTATATTTAAATCATTATAAATTTTTCCAACCAACTCGTTCTGCATCTTTATGTCACCTAAAGTTCCTTCAGAATGGGGGTCCTTTATTACTTCAAGCTGTTTGGTAGAACTCGCTTCTCCTGAAACAACACTTACATTATATTTACCTGGAGGTTGCATTATTGAAATTGAAGAAGGTACATTCCTTACCCTATCATCACCAATAGAGAACCAGTCAGCATATAATGGTTTAGTTCTCATAACCATTGGGTCACTTTTTTCACCCATAAAGTTCCACCATACCCTGTTAATTCCTTTTTTACCTTTATCACTAATTGTCTTTACAGTATCGTTTTCTGAGTTTGTAATAACTATTTCTACATCCTTAGCATCATCTAACCAGTAGTTCAAAGATGCTCCACTCGGAGGGTCTTCACCAGTAGACGCTTCGGGAAACATCTGTAGAGTACTTGTTACATTTTGGAACCTGTAAGATGACTTTATATCAAATAGATGAATGCTCTTCTTTGTGACTTGTTCATTTAGTTGCTGTAATGGAGATAAATCATCTAAGATCCATATCCCTCGACCGTATGTACCAATGACTAGGTCATTGAAATGTTCCTGGATATCAATCCAGTACATAGGAGTATGTGGAAGGTTAGACATCAACTCTTGCCAGTTACCACCATCATTAAATGAGACGTATAACTTGTTCTCTGTTCCTAGATATAACAACCCTTCTCTAACAGGATCTTCCTTAATACATCTTGTATAACTTAAATTACCTTCACTTATTCCCTCAGTAATTTTTTTCCAAGATTTACCATAATTTTCGGTCTTGTACACATGTGGATCAAAATTACCAACCTGATGAAATTCAATAGTAAGATATGCCTTTCCCGCATCCCACCTCGAAGCCTCAATATTTCTCACCACACCTAATTTTGGTAAATTGGGAATATTTTTAGTGACGTTTGTCCAGTTTTTCCCTCCATCTTGACTTATGTGAACTAACCCGTCGTTAGTACCTGCCCAGAATAGCTCTTCCTTCACAGGAGACTCCTCAAAAGCGTATATAACATTAGAATATTCAACAGCTATATTGTCACCTGTCAAACCACCTGAAAAACCTTGCATACCCTTGTCGTTTAAGGATAAATCAGGGCTAATAACCTCCCACGTCTGTCCGTCATTTGTTGTCCTGTGCACATATTGACTAGTTACATAGATTGTTTTGTTATCATGAGGAGATATTAACAATGGAAATGTCCACTGGAAACGATACTTAAGTAGTGAGGCATAACTTCCTGATGTCAGCTCAGGCCATACCTCTAGTTGTCTGTACTGATTTGTTTTCTCATTATATCTTGTGACTATACCTCCTAACGGACCATATCCTGATGCACTTGACCATATAATATCTGGATCTTTAGGATCTGCGGTTGCGAAACCACTCTCACCTCCACCTATGGACCTCCACATTCCAGACTGAATCATACCCGGGCCAAACCAATTAGCACTTCTTGTCCTGCTAGGGCCTTTCATTGATGGCCCATCCTGTCTGTTCGTTAAAACATTATATGGGATATTATTATCAGTTGTCACGTGATAGAGCTGTGCAATAGGTAAAAATGTTCTGTGCCAAGTTTTTCCCCTATTATGAGAAATAGATATTCCTCCATCACCTGCTACGGCCATTCTATCTCCATTATTGGGGTCTATCCACATCTCGTGATGGTCCCAGTTGGGAGAGGATTCTCTGGGCCTATTTTCAAGAGAAATACCTCCATCTATACTTGAAAAGAAAGAGTTACTCATGAAGTAGACCTCATTCGGGTTATCTGGCGAAGCAGTTGTTCTTGTGTAGTATGCCTGTCTACCACCTAGGTCTCTATTTGAGTTTATGAGCTTAAATGTCTTTCCATTGTCCTCAGATCTCCATAATTCACCAGAATCTGTTTCTTTTCCCTCATAAGGCACGCCATCTCCCGTCTCTATAAGAGCATAAAGCCTATCTGGAGCCGCTGGAGTCATTGCTAACGCTATTTTCCCTACATCTCTTGTTGGTAGGCCATTACCTTCTAATCTATCCCATGTCATTCCTCCATCGGTAGACTTAAAAACTCCACTTCCAGGACCTCCACTAATTCTTTTCCATGTTTTTAACTCAAGATGCCATGCCCCTGCAAACAATACCCTAGGGTTATCAGTGTCCATTACCATATCAGAAATACCCGTATTTTGATCTATAAAAAGAGTATGTTGCCATGAACCTCCTCCGTCGTGACTTACGTAAACTCCTCGGTCTATCTGTGGTGAATATGCGTGACCTAATGCACCTACATATACCTTATCAGGATCATCTGGATGAACTATTATTCTTGAAATTCTTCCTGAATTTTTTAATCCTATATGTTCCCATGTCTCACCACCATCTACTGACTTATATACTCCATCACCAATTGAGACATTAGATCTAATAGAACTCTCTCCAGTACCAACATAAACTACCATTGGATTTGATGGCGCAACAGCAACAGCACCTATTGAATGTACTTCTTGGCCGTCAAATATAGGAAACCAGTTTAGGCCCCCGTCTTTGGTCTTCCATACACCACCAGATGCAGCACCAACATAGTAGACCATTGGCTGATCAGCAACTCCAGCTACGCAAGTTAGCCTGTTACCTACTGGTCCTACGTGTCTAAATTTCATATCTGAAATTATTGACTTACTGATTTCTTGTGAATTTGAAAGAAATGGAATTAAAAAGGCAATTATTATATAGAATTTGGTTCTCATAATTTTTAATTAAATATTTTAAATCAATTAGTTTTCGAATCTTCCAGGAGTATATGCTGCCCCTACTAGCTTCATTTTATCTTCTAAATTCTTAACTTTTTCAACTAATGAGTCTACTTTAGTTTTTATAGGACCAAACTCCTCTTTTGCTATTTTAAAGCTATTTATGTGCGTCTGTGTTGGAGAAGATGTTGAGTACTTCTGCTCACTAGCAATTATTCCAACTCTTGAAGAAGGAGTTGGTATTTCCTGCATATCTAACTTTCTTTTTACATTATCTCCATAGAACATAACTCTGATCTCTCTTGAATGCTCCTTTATTTCATTAAGATCAGACAACAACTCTCCCATAGGCTTCTCTAACCTTAAAACTGCAACTTCAAAATATTTTATTTTATTAGATATTTCTGAGAAGATACTAGAGTACGAACTTATTTCTCCTTGCATTTTTGCTACTTCTCTCTGAAATTGTATTTTTTCTTTTCTATCCTTAGCTGGCATCACAGTATTATCGAGTAGAGAGACTTTAAATTCCTTCGGGTCTGCTAATTTTGTTATCTCCCCATTAAGTAAATAATCCATCTGAATAGTATAATTACCAGGTTCAACTAATGTACCTTCTCTAGTTCCAGCAAATGGATTATAGAATGAAGGTGATGAGAAACTTACTGGGTTAGTAATCTCATACCTTAGATCCCAATGAAACCTATTAAATCCCTTACTAGGATTTTTTAATACTTTTTTAATTACGAAGTCATCTGAATTTCTAATAGTAAATAATAACTGTGGCTCTTCCTCATTCATTTCTTCTTTTAATGCATTATAATCTGGGTAAGAAACATCTTTACTAGTCTTGATTAACTTCTTTTCTTCGTCTCTCCTTCTATCCTTTATTGACTTATGAGTTTCATTATAATAATAATTTATCATAGCAACTGGATCTAAATTTTCTCCAACATAAAAATTATCCCCTTGGAATGACTTTCCTGGTAAACCCAACGGATTAGATTTTTCCCACATTATAGCTTCTCTAATAGGTAAAATCATAGCTTTTTCATCTACTTTCTTATTTTCAATACTTCTAAGCATACCGTAGTCATCCATTACATAGAAACCTCTGCCAAATGTTCCAAGAACTAAGTCATTCATCTCTCTCTGAATAGCAATATCTCTAACAGCTATGGTTGGAAGACCACTAGAGAGTTGTTTCCAGTTTTGTCCATTATCTGGAGAGAAAAATACACCAAACTCAGTACCACAAAAGATTAATCCTGAATCGACATGATCTTCTTCAATAGCGTAAACACTTCCTCTTGTTGGAAGATTACTACTTATTGATTTCCAAGAATTTCCCATATCCTCAGACATAAAGATATATGGTTTGAAGTCACCATATTTATGGTGATTAAATGCTACGTATATTCTATTCTTATCGTGCTGAGAAGTAAATACTGAATTAACATATGATTGATATGGAGCACCTGGTATATTATCGATTTTCATCCAAGAATTTCCGCCATCTTTAGTAATTTGAACAAGTCCATCATCAGTCCCAACAACTAAAAGGTTTTCATCTAATGTAGATTCAGACAATGCAACAATAGTACCGTAGAGTGATGTAGATCCATTTTTTGCGACAGCATCCATACTCAAAACCCTATCATAGACCTTAAGTTTATTTCTATCTATTTTCCTAGATAAATCATCACTTATAACATCCCAACTATTACCATAATTGTCTGATTTAAAGACTTTATTTGCAGCAAAGTATAGCCTACCTGACTTATGGTTACTAACTGCCAAGGGAGCATCCCAATTCCATTTATATCCTAACTCACCTTTCCTAGAAATAGGTTTGATACCAACCTCTTCACCACTTTTTTTATCGTATCTCACTAACCAGCCATATTGTGACTGAGAGTAGACAATATTCGGGTTTTCAGGATCTACTTGAGATTCAAATCCATCTCCACCATGTGTAATAAACCAGTCCTGATTAGTAATTCCGTGAGATGTATTAATCCTTGAAGGCCCACCAATTGAGAAATTATCTTGAGTTCCTCCGTATATATTGTAGAAAGGGACATCAGTGTCAACAGCAACCTTATAAAATTGAGTTACGGGAAGGTTTTTCTTAAAATCCCAATTCTTGGCAGCGTCAAAAGTTTCATATATGCCTCCATCACAACCTATTAACCAATGATTGTTATTATTTGGATTTATCCACATCGAGTGGTTATCTACGTGTTTAAAATCCTCACCAACATTTTTAAATGTTTTTCCTCCATCCTTAGTAACTGACATCCAAGTGTCCATAAGATAAACAGTACCTAAATCAATAGGATCAGCAAAAATCTCTTGATAATAATTCCCACTTGTAACCTTACTACTTTGTTTCGTCCAAGATTCTCCCATGTCCTCAGAAATGTAGAAACCACCTTTCCTATCAGCTGCCTCCACAATAGCATATAAAACATTATTATCTACCGGTGAAATATCCATACCAATTCTACCTAACTCAACACTAGGTAAGCCTTTATTTATCTTTTTCCATGAGACACCAGAATCGGTTGATTTATAAATGCTAGAACCAGGACCTCCACCAACGTAGGTGTATACATGTCTTCTCCTCTGGTGAGCTGCAGCATATAAGATCTTAGAATCTTCTGGGTCCATATGTATCTCATTTATTCCTGTATGTTCATCGATATATAGAGCTTGATTCCAGGTTTTACCTCCATCTGTTGACTTATAAACTCCTCTATCTCCCCCTTTACTCCATAAGGGACCGTATGCAGAAAC
>CAJWTC010000043.1 GCA_913046795.1 uncultured Flammeovirgaceae bacterium
CCATTTCCTCCTGCTACTGTAATTCCCTCAGTTGCTCCCGGAGTCCACTTCTGGACACGGCTATTTGCTGCATCTGCTATGTAAATATTTCCAGAGGCATCAACAAAAAAATCAGTTGGTCTATTTAACTGATTTGCTGCTGGACCTATCCCATTTCCTCCTGCTACTACTAGACCTTCAGATGCTCCTGGAACCCATTTTTCTATGGTTTTAAAACCTTCATATGTAGTTCCTGAACCAAAAACATAAAAATTTCCAGAAGCATCAATTTCTAAATTTGCCCAAGATGATTTAATTATATCTACATCTTCTGGTGTTCCATATTGCCCTTCGAATTGATATGATATTTTTAAATTATTGGGTGAATTTGGTACAGCAGGACAATTATCTACATTATCATTTAAACCATCACCGTCTGTATCTTGAGAAAATGAAAGGAAAGGAAAAATTAAAAATAGTATTAGGAGTAACTTCATATACAAATGTACAAATATCTTTTTTGTTGTATGAAAATCCCTATTCTACTATATACTATAAGTATTTTTGCTGTATTGAATTTTTAAAATTGTATTAAAATAGAAGGTTGAACTACTAAAAAATTAAATTAAATCAGATTTAATTTGGGATAACCACTTATCTACCCTCTCGTCCGTCATCTCGTGCTGGTTATCATCATCAATTACTAGACCATAAAAGTCTCCGTCAGGATTAACACCTAATGACTCATCGAAATCATACCCATCAGTTGACCAACTACCAAATACTTTTCCACCATTCTTTAAAACGACCTCGGCTAAAATTCCTATTCCATCAACAAAACTATCAGGATAACCAAGTTGATCTCCTAGACCAAAGTAAGTGGTCTTAATTCCTGTAAAATCAATTTTTTTAAATTCTGGAAAAAAATAATCCCAGTCGCTTTGAAGTTCACCGATATACCAAGTGGGAACACCTATTAAAATGGTTTTGTATTTTCTAAAGTCATCGGGAGAGATAGAATTTACTTCTAATAAATCTACTTTATCCTCTCCTATTTTTACATGTAGGCTTTTGGCTACATTCTCAGTTGCTCCAGTGTCGGATCCGTATATTATTGCTATATTATTTTGTGACATTTTTTAACTAATTTTATTAAGAGGCAGAAAAAATAATCAATTTTATATGAGGTTTGTTTTTTGCAATATTAATATGTAAATACATAATAAAAAATGAAAAAAGATAATTTTAGATCACCTGATTTCTATAGCACTGATACGTTATTTAATGAGGAACAGTTACTAGTCAGAGATGCAGTCAGAGAATGGGTAAAAGAGAATGTATCTCCTATTATTGAGGATTGTGCTCTATCAGGAAAATTCCCTGATCACCTAATAAAAAAATTAGCTGAAATTGGAGGTTTTGGTGGGTTTCTTCCCAGTAAATATGGTGGTGCAGAAATAGATTACACCTCTTATGGACTAATGATGCAAGAGCTAGAAAGAGGTGACTCAGCTATAAGAGTTTTAAGTTCTGTTCAGTCAATAGTTATGAACACAATATATTCACTTGGATCTGAAGATCAAAAACTGAATTACTTACCAAAACTTGCTTCTGGTGAGATAATTGGAAGTTTTGGAATGTCAGAGCCAAGCCACGGATCTGACCCCTCTTCTATGATGAGTCATTATGAAGAAAAAGACGGTTACTATCTAGTTAATGGTTCAAAAATGTGGATAGGACATGCCCCCATCTGCGATCTAGCAGTAGTCTGGGCTAAAGGTCCTTCAAATAAATTTGGTGGATTTATCGTAGAAAGAAACACTGAAGGATTTACTACAGCAAAAATTGAAAAGAAATGGTCATTTAGAGCCTCAGAAACTGGAGAGTTAATTTTTCAAAACATGAAAGTTCCAAAAGAGAACTTGTTAGTAGAAACTGATAACATCAAAGATTTATTTAATAGATTAAATATTGGAAGATTTGGTGTTGCGTGGGGCACATTAGGTATTGCCATGGAATGTTATGACGTAGCACTAAAATATTCTAGTGAGAGAAAACAATTCGGTAATAATATTAATTCGTACCAACTTATTCAGAAAAAATTAGTTGATATGCTTACAGAGATAACAAAATCACAGGTCTTAACATGGAGATTAGGGTTGCTAATGGATAAAGATGAGGCATCATTTGAGCAAATTTCTATGGCAAAAAAGATTAATGTAAAGATGGCATGTGAAGTTGCGAAAATATCTCGTTCAGTACTTGGAGGAATGGGTATTACAGGTGAATATCCAATTATGAGACACATTAATAACCTTGAGGCTTTGGTTACATATCAGGGAACAGATGAGATACATACATTAATTATTGGTAAAAAAATTACAGGAATTTCAGCAATCAAGTAGTCTTTTTGTTATTATAAGTTACATTTTCTTACCAAGAAAATGATTAACTCCCCTTGGTATAGGGTTTCCAGATGATCTTCTGTAAGATACAACTTGTCCAATATGATATAATGAATCTGATATTGGTCCATGAAATAGATTGTAAAAATCATACCCCTGATCACCAAACCTAACTTTTGATGAATTAAAATCATCTTCACTATATTTTAATATTAAATCGATAGACTCCTTTGTTAATTTTAAAGTATTTTCTCTTAACTCCTTATATGATAACTCAGGATAAGATTCTGATCTCTCAACTTTAATATCTTTAATCCCACTATTTATAATTATTGCTAATGTATATATATGCTCTAATGTTGCCCTAGTTGAAATTCCTGTATCAGATGGCTTATATTTCAAATCATTTTCATTAAGACCCTCAGTGGCCCAGTAATACCTGAAACCTACTGAGTGTAGAAAACGAGATACTACTGCATTCTCTGAGTAGTTATCTTGAAAATCTTCAATCTCGAAAAAATAATTTTTCTCTTGTGAGAATGATTGTATTGAAATTAATAATAAAGTTAGGACAGATATTTTTTTCATTCTGATTTTGATTTAATGTGAACATCTCTCTGAGGGAATGGTATTTTGATATTATTTTCTCTAAACTTTTGAAAAATTGCATAATTAATCTCACTTCTTATAAACTCAGGTTTGTCGGTGTGAGAAGATGTCCAAATCCCTAGCTTAAAGTCAAGTGAACTATCTCCAAATTTTTCAAAAAACACTTTAGGTTTTGGTTCTTTCTGAACGTTCGGATTCTCATCCGCCACCTCTAATAAAAGTTTTTTAATAATTTCAGGATCTTCCTCATAACTTACTCCTACAGGTAATCTAAATCTTATAATCCTATTATTATGGCTCCAGTTAATGACTTGACTTGAAATAAATTCAGAGTTTGGTACAATAATAGATATGTTATCATTTGTAACAATGGTAGTAGCTCTCAGAGAGATATTTACTATATCACCACTCACCTCACCAACCTCTACCCTATCACCAACTTTAATTGGTTCCTCAACAAGAATTGTGAGACCACTAATTAAATTATCTGTTACCTTCTGAAAACCAAAACCAATACCAACACCAAGAGCACCAGCAAGTAAACTTAAAGCACTTAAGTCAATACCAACTGCTTGAATTATGATGATAGTACCAATTAACATCATAGTTATTCTGACACCATTGGCAATTGATTCTCTAAAAGATTTCTTTAGTTTAGATCTTGCTAAAATTTTATTTAGGAGGAGAAGTCTTACATTTTTTGATACAAGTACAAGTAGATAGAAACTTGCAAAGAAAATTACTATTGTACCAATACTTACCTCAGAATCACCAATTTTAAATAACGTTCTATTAAAAATAAATAGGAACTCTGAAATAACATTTAAAACCCTAGATAAAAAATCATTGAAATAATCCATTCAGATTGAAATTTAAAATTTAAAAATTAGAATATTAAGTTTCGAAGATTATTTTTTTTAAATTGATGAGAATATAATGGAAAATCAAAAAACTTTATTCGGACATCCATACGGATTATATGTATTATTCTTTACTGAGCTATGGGAGAGATTTTCATATTATGGAATGAGAGCACTCCTTGTTTTATTTCTTATTTCTGAGACAAATGGTGAAAATCCAGGATATGGCTGGACTGAGTCTGAAGCTCTTGTTTTATATGGTTGGTATACCATGTTAGTTTATGTTGCTGGAATCCCAGGTGGATGGCTCGCAGACAAGGTATTAGGCCAGAAAAAGACAGTTATGCTTGGGGGAGCTCTACTCGTTCTTGGACATAGTATTTTAGCTATTGATAGTCTTACTGCCTTCTATGCAGGTCTTGGATTTATTATTTTAGGTGTAGGAGGATTAAAGCCAAATATCTCTACTATGGTTGGAGGATTATATATAAATGATGAAGAAAAAAAAGACATTGGATTCAAAATATTTTATATGGGAATAAATATAGGTGCATTTCTATCTGCCTTAATCATTGGTGGTATAGGAGAGCAATGGGGATGGCACTATGGATTTGGTTTGGCTGGTATAGGCATGCTTTTAGGACAACTTGTTTTTATGTGGGGACAAAAGTACCTGGTTGGTGTTGGAGATTTTATAGGAAAAAAGGATAGTCCTGATAAAGAAATTATGAATAAGCCATTAACTAATATAGAAAAAGATAGAGTTAAGGTACTTCTTTTATCTTTTCTAATTGTCATTGTTTTTTGGGGAGCTTTTGAACAGGCTGGAGGATTAATGAATATTTATGCATTTGAGAAAACTAACAGAATGATTCAAAGTATAAATTTTGAAGTTCCAGCAACTTGGTTTCAGTCACTTAATGCTGGTTTCATCGTATTATTTGCAGTAGCAGTAGGTAAATTTTGGGCTTGGTGGAAATCACTTGGTAGAGAATCTGCTCTTTTATTCCAGATGGCAGTAGGTGTTATTATTATGGCATTTGGGTTTCTCGTAATGAGCGAAGCAGCTTTAGAGTTCGAAAGAAATGGATCAAGCGCTATGTATTATCTGGTTATAGCTTATTTACTTCATACTATAGGTGAGTTATGTACCTCTCCTACAGTCATGGCATTAATAACAAAACTTGCACCTCTTAAATATGCATCTATATTAATGGGTACATATTTTGCTTGTACAGGCTTTGGAAATAAATTAGCTGCTTCGCTAGGAAAGTGGGCTCAGACCGCTGGTGAATACCAGATATTTTTAGGAATTTTTATCTTTTGTTCACTTTTTGGTTTCCTAGTAATTTTAATAATTAAACCCCTAAAGAGACTGACTCATGGTCTAGATTAGTATCTCATAATTGATAACTTTTCTTGATCTACAAAGAAAGAACCCATCTTATCAACTGTAAGACAGGAATGAATAGGTATAATTGCTAATAAATCACCAACCCTATAATTTTCAACATTATTAACTGAAATAATGCCGTGCTCTTGAGATAAAGATTTTATAAACCCAGCTTTTTTTCTCTCTTTCCATATATCCTCATATTTATAAGCATAACCAAAAGATTTATTCTTATTTTGATCTATAAAATCTTTTGAGAAGTGAACCGATCCACCATAAATCAATACTTCGCCTCTATCCTTGTAGACAGAGACAATGGGACATACCATTCTAACTGCAATGTCTTTGATATCACATGAACCTATAGAATATTGAAAAAGATCATAAAAAATAAAATTACCTGGCCTTAATTCTGAAATAAATTCAGGAAAATGATCAACTAAGCTACTAGATGGAGTGTCACCTATTGAAATTTCATATTCTGGATATAAATCATTAAGATCTTTTAACTTTTTTAGAGATTTATTATATGTACTAATTATTTCTTTTTTTCCATTAGAATTATAGGTATTACCAAAATGAGACACAAAACCTTTAAATGACAAAACTTTAGATGTTGAACAAAAGTTTATAATATCACCTATATCAGAAAAGTTATCATATATTATACCAGCCCTCCTATACCCTACATCAATTTTTATATAAATATTAACTCTGTTAAATAAGTTTTTATCTAAATGACTTATCACAGAGAAGCTATCAACTATAAGACTAATTTTACATCTTTTAGATATAGAGTTTAAGGTATCTATTTCTAAAATATTTATTGGAAATGCGATCATAATATCATCCCAATCATCACTAAAATATTTTGCCATAGTTACTGATGATACAGTTATCTTTTTAATTCCTTCATCTCTGTACCATTCTCCAACTTGAATAGATTGATGTGTTTTAAAATGAGGTCTTAAAATAATATTATATTTATCAACTTTCTTCTTAAGTTTTTTAATATTAGATACTGAAATATCTTTGTTTAGCAATAAAGTTGGCCTTATGACATCTAACATATAAGTAGATAGTGTTATTTATTTTAAATTATTGATATAATTTACACATTCTGTAGAAAATACTTTGGAAGAGAAAGATCTAATAAAAAAATTAAAAATAAAAGATGAAGAGGCTTTTAAGTATTTTGTAGAAAAATATCAAAAAATCGTCTATAATACTTCTATCTCAATCATACAAAACACAGAAGATGCTGACGACTTATGTCAAGAAGTTTTCGTTCAAATATTTAAGTCAATTAATAATTTTAAAGAAAAATCAAGTTTATCAACTTGGGTATATCGAATAACAATCTCAAAATCTCTAGAATATATTAGATATAAAAAAAGAAAAAAAAGATTTTCATTCTTGGTAAATATTTTTAGAGATGATGGCTCAGCAATTGATTTACCTCAATTTGAACACCCTGGAATAATATTAGAGCGAAAAGAAGAATCTAAAATATTATTTCAGGCCATAGACAAACTTAACAATGACCAAAAGACAGCGTATATACTTAAAAATATAAGAGGATTAAATTATAAAAAAATTTCAAAAATTATGAAAAAGTCTACTTCATCAATAGAATCATTAATTTTTAGAGCCAAAAAAAATTTAAAAGTTATTTTAACAAAAAAACTCAATGACAAGAAATGATTACTTTTGACTTCTAAATTAATAGTATGAAATTAAAAACAGCTTTTACAATATTATTTTTAACAATAGCACAGAATATGTACTCTCAAGAGTTTAATTATGGTTTGAGAGTTGGTACTATTTTATCTCAACAAACTCTAATGTCAGAATCAATGGCTAATGTTATTGGTGTTAATTATAATACAATTGGCGGTCTTCCATACGACGTTAATACTTATACTGGATATAATTTTGGTGCAAACTTAGAATTATCATTTAAATTGTCTCCTGAAGATTATGATAAAAGAATTAAATCATATCTAGGATTAAGAAGTGGAATTAATTATTCATCCCAAGGCGTAATCGTAGAAGATCCTAACAGGACATTTTATACAAATAAATTAAACTATTTACAAATTCCAATTCTGATAAACTTTAGAATGAATAATTTTAATTTCTTCATTGGACCACAAATTGGTAATATATTAAATGTAAAGACTGAAATTAAGGCTTCAACATCTAATTATAATTTGGATACAGCATCGAGTTCAAATTCATTTAGATTTTCAGAAAACGATTTTGGAGATAAAGAAACTACCTTTGTGTATGGATTTGGATATAAAATTTATAAAGGAATATCAATTGAAGTTAAATCAACAAGAGGAATAACTAACATATCAAATGTTAATGGAGAGATATGGAAAAACAAATCATTTGATTTTACTCTTAACTTCTATTTAAATGAAATATTATGAAAGATAAATTAAGGAAGATACTTAGTAGTTTAGATGGAATAAAAGAGGTTAAACCAAGACCTTACCTATATACTAGGCTGAAAGTCAAATTTGAAAAATCGATAGAAGAAGATATTTCATATAATAAAATTGAAAGACCAGTTATCATTTTAACATCTATATTTATTATTTTCTTAACACTTTACACATTTAACTTTGATAGTATAGAAGAAGTTAAAACCAATTACACTATGGAAGAACTTTATTTTGAGCAAGAGAAAAATGATTTAATAAATTTAACGTCTTATGAAGAATAAGTACCTTTACTCTCTTATATTTATTCTTATATTTTCCCACGTATTTATAATATTTAAAGACAGGAGAAAGGGCCCTAGAAAAAATTCAGACTTTTACAAAGAGATTGTTTTCTTAAAGAATACGTTAGAATTTTCAGATGAGCAAATTGAAGAAGCAAAGAAAGAATACAGAAGATATAGTAATAAAAAAGATAGTATAGAAAAGAAATTTATGAAGTATGATATTATAATCATGAATGATATTGATGAAGAAATACCATCAAATATGGAAAATATGGAAAATTATTATCAAATAGCTAAAAGCTTAAACACAGAAAGAATCAAACACTGGAGAGAAATAAAAAGAATTGCTAATGATTCACAAGCCAAAAAATTAGATAGTATTTGGACTAAAGCGAAGAAAAGAATATCATCAAATAATGATTGAATTGTTTACAAAAGATATTCAATACTTAATTTCACCCTATTTCAGAATGAGTCTTTAATAAACAATGAAAATTGGAATAATATCTGATACTCATAATTACCTTTCAAAGAAAACAGTCAAATACCTAAGTGAATGTGATGAGATATGGCATGCGGGTGATATAGGATCAATTGATATTCTGAATCAGCTTCATAAAA
>CAJWTC010000044.1 GCA_913046795.1 uncultured Flammeovirgaceae bacterium
TGCTAATTTATCTATGACAGGTGAAATTGAATTTGAATATCCCCTAAAAAAATCTTCTCAAAACCTTGTGTTAATTCCTTATCTCTCAGGATCAGGTATAAGAAATAAAGTTAGCTTACCAAAAAGAGATTTTAATTTTGATGTTGGTCTTGATTTTAAGATGGCACTGAGTTCATCACTAAATTTGGATTTGACCTTTAACCCTGATTTTTCTCAGGTTGAAGTTGACGAACAGAGAACTAACCTGACAAGATTCGAACTTTTTTTGCCAGAGAAAAGAGAGTTTTTTACGGATAATGCAGACTTATTCTCAAACCTTGGATCTAGAGAGTCAAGGCCAATGTTTACTAGGAGAATAGGAATTGCTAGAGATTCTACAACAAGCCAATACGTTCAAAACCCAATTATTTATGGAGCTAAGTTATCTGGAAAATTATCTGAGGATTTAAGAATAGGCATACTTAATATGCAGACCGCAAAGTTATCAAGTAGCGGAATTCCTTCTTATAATTATGGTATGGCAGTAATAGAGAAGAATATCCTTAAAAACTCTAGTATATCGTCATTTATAATTAATAAACAGTCCCTATTTAATGATGATAGTAAAGATTATGCTCATGAATTAGATGAATTTAATAGAGTTATTGGAGTAGAGTCAAAGCTTCAGTCTAATAACACACGATTTATATCACAATTGTACTACCATCAATCCTTAGAAAATAATAATAAAAAAAATTCTAATTCTTATGGAATAAATGCATCATACGAGAAAAGAAATTATGAAACTAATATTTATTTCTATGGTGTTGGAGAGAACTTTAACCCAGAAGTTGGGTTTGTTCCTAGGAAGGATTACATTTTTTTAAGCCCCTCTTTCCAATATAAATTTGTTCCTGAGAACAGTCCCATTAATACTCATGGTCCAGGAATTGACTATGAGTTCTACAGAAATAGATTAGATGGGTTAACTGACTATGATATTGATATAGATTATAACTTTAGATTTAAATCTTCAGCTTATCTTGTCTTAAAAACAAATTTTTTATATACCAAGCTATTATATGATTTTGATCCCTCAAGGTCTGACGGAATTGCACTAGCTGCATCTTCTGAATATAATTACACTAACTACACTTTTTATTTTAGAACCTCAGAGAGGAAATTACTTTCCTTAAGATTAAATGGTAAGGTGGGTGACTTCTTTAACGGAGAAATTAAAAATATTGGTGGCACTGTCAATTATAAGTTCCCTCCATTTCTGAATATTGAAGTTGGTAGTCAGTATAATAACTTAGTATTTCCAAGTCCTTATTCTTCTGCAGACTTTTTCTCTTTAAACTCAAAAATTGATGTTAGTTTTTCTAAGGACCTATTCATTAGTACTTATTTACAATATAATAACCAGCTTGATAATATAAATATTAATGCAAGGTTTCAGTGGAGATTCCAACCATTGTCTGACATATTTTTAGTTTATACTGATAATTATTATGCTGAGAATCCTCTTTTTATGAACTTGAAAAGTAGATCTTTTGCTTTTAAGTTAAATTATTGGATTAATATCTAAGTTTAGTATTTTGGAGAAATCTTATTGCCACTACTAATCCGAGAATAGATAATATAGCTGCCAAGAGAAATGGTGCTCCAGGAAAATAAATCAAATTATTATTACTTGTAAACAATGAGAATAGGTTTGTCATTAGCAACGGGCCTATGATAGATGTTAAGCTAATAAGGCTAGTTATTCCTCCCTGGAACTCTCCCTGCTGATTATCTGGGATCTGGTTTGTCATTATACCTTGTAGAGCCGGACCACATAACCCCCCTAAAGAAAGAGGTATAGCAAAGGCAAAAACCATCCAACTCTCGTCAGCTATAGTGAAGAGAAGCAATCCTATTATGTAAAATGACATGCCAAGGTAAAGACTATTTACCTTTCCAAATTTTGGTATAATTATCCTAATCAATCCTCCTTGTACGATAGCTGCAAGTATACCAATAAACCCAAGAGAATACCCTACCAGTTTTTCATCCCAATCAAATTTTTCAATTGTAAAAAAGGACCAGGTACTGTGAGTTGCATGTTGAGCTATATTAAAGAGAATGATACACAAAAGAAGTCCCGAAATTAGCGGATACCTTCTCAAAGAAAGTAAAGTGCCAATGGGGTTTGCTCTTTTTATATCGAATTTTCTTCTGTTCTCTTTTTTTAGTGATTCTGGTAATATTAAAAAACCATATAAAAGATTTATTAATGTAAATATTGACGCAGCGTAGAACGGAACTCTTGAACCAAATTGTCCAAGATATCCGCCAATAACAGGCCCTAATATAAAACCAAGACCAAAGGCAGCTCCAATTAGTCCAAAGTTTTGTGCCTTTTTTTCAGGTGTACTTATATCTGCAATGTATGCTGACGCAGTTGTAAGGCTTGCACCCATAATACCCTGGAATATCCTCCCTATAAATAACCAAATTATATTTGGGGCGACAGCGAGAACAATATAATTAATCCCAAACCCAAGCAAGGATAAGAGTATCACCGGTCTCCTGCCGTACTGGTCACTTAGACCACCTAAGATAGGTGCAAATAAAAACTGAAGAGTAGCGTAGGAAAACATCAGCCAGCCACTGTACATGGCCGCCTCACTAATTGAACCATCAATTAACTCAGAAATTAATGATGGTATAATAGGTATTATAATTCCCAGACCTGTTATATCTATGAATATAGTTATGAAAATAAATAAAAGACTATAATTTTTTTTCTTCATTTTAGAGTCTGGCAATTTAATATTTAATTTCTTTAAATGAATATTTTTCGTAGTTTACATTCAAATAGTTAACACCAATGAAAAAGAAATCAAATAGAAGAAAATTTATTAATAAATCTTTAGTGACTTTATCTGGTGCTTCACTTCTTACTTCATGTATATCTAATGTAGATGAGAAAGAGTCTAAGGATATAAATATAAATTTTAATAAAAAATATAACTGGAAGATGGTAACAACTTGGGCTCCAAACATGCCTGTTCTCGGAGAGGGTTGTAACCTGTTTTCGGATTGGGTTAGAAAGATGTCGGGTGGTAGACTTAACATAAAAGTTTATGGTGGAGGTGAATTAATCCCAAGTTTAGAGTCATTTGATGCTGTCAGTAACGGAGCTATAGAGATGGGAAGTGGAGCTTCATACTATTGGGCAGGTAAAATACCTTCAGGTCAATTTTTTTCATCAGTTCCCTTTGGAATGAATTCAAAACAAATGAATTCTTGGATAATTTCAGGGGGAGGATATAAGTATTATCGTGAGATATATGAGCCATTTAATTTAATTCCATTTGTTGGAGGAAATACAAGTATGCAGATGGGGGGATGGTTTAATAAAGAGATATTATCTATTGAGGACCTGAACGGATTAAAAATGAGAATCCCTGGTTTCGGTGGTAAAGTTTTGTCAAAGGCCGGAGGAACTGCTGTAACTGTTGCAGGGGGAGAGATATATACAAACCTTGAGAGAGGAGTAATTGATGCTACAGAGTGGATTGGTCCTTACCATGATTATCTCATGGGTTTCTATCAGGTAGCCAAGTATTATTATTATCCTGGATGGCATGAGCCTGGAGGAGTTCTTGAGATGATAGTTAATAAAGATAAATTTCAATTATTACCAAGTGATCTACAAGAGATTGTAAAAAAAGGAATAGAGTCTCTAAATATTTGGATGCAATGTGAATTTGATTCAAAAAACAGTCTTTATTTAAATAAGTTAATAAATGAGGAAAATGTGAAACTAAAAATGTTTCCTAAAGATGTTTTGATGTCATTCAAAGAGAAGTCAAATGAGGTTGTCTCTGAGATGATTGAGAAAGATCCTAAAAGCAAAAAAATATTTGAAGCTTATGAAAAATTTAGAGTTTCTTTTAGGGATTGGTCAGTTGTAAGTGACAAGATATATTATGAACTTTAGCTCTTTAATAAGTCTGGTATTATGTAAATATAATCTGGGTTAAAGAATAAAAATATTAAAAAAACAATTTGGATGATTACAAAAGGAATAATTCCCATATATATATCTGTTGTTTTAATTTCTTTGGGAGAAACACTTTTTAGGTAGAATAGAGAGAACCCAAATGGAGGTGTAAGAAATGATGTCTGTAAGTTGATGGCAAGCATAATTCCTATCCATAATAGATCAATGTTTAATGCGATAAGGATTGGAGTTATAACAGGGACAATTATAAATATTATCTCAATAAAGTCTATAAAAAATCCAGCAACGAATACGATTAAAAGTACAAGAATTGTAAACATTTCAGGTGATAGGTTTGAGGCATAAATCAGATCAATTATAAATTTGTCTCCCTCAAGACCTCTAAAAACTAGAGAGAATGACGTGGCACCAAGAAGAATCATAAAGACGATAGATGTCAGCTTCATCGTATCTACGGAAATCGCATCTATTTTTTTAAGATTAATCCCACCTTCGAGATAACTTAAAATCAGAGCTCCTAGCGCTCCGATTCCTGCCGCCTCGGTTGGTGAAGCTATTCCCATAAATATTGACCCTAAAACTGAAAATATGAGTATAAAGGGTAAAATAAATGTTTTTATTAGCTCAAGAGTATTAGTATTTTTTTTAAAATTTTCAATTTCTTTTTCTGGCATAGCAGGAACCATTTTAGGTTTAATAATAGAAACTGCTCCTACATATATTACATATAAAATAACTAAAGTTATACCTGGTAGAAGAGCTGAGGTGAAGAGGTCTCCCACAGAAATATTTAATACACTTCCAAGTAAAACTAAAACTACAGAGGGAGGTATTATTTGCCCCAGGGTACCAGACGATGCTATCACTCCCGTTGCAATTTTCTTATCATATCCCCTCTTTAACATAGTAGGGAGACTTATTAGGCCCATTGTTACTACAGTAGCTCCAACTATTCCTGTAGATGCCGCAAGCATACCACCGACAATGATAACAGAGTAAGCTAACCCACCTCTAATTTTCCCAAATAATATAGCCATTGTTTCAAGAAGCTTTTCTGCTATTCCAGATTTCTCTAGGGTTAGGCCCATGAATATAAAAAGAGGTACCGCTAACAAGACAAAGTTATTCATGATACCAAAAATTCTTAGGGATACAAGATAGAAGAAATCTATATCAAAAAAAATGAGACCAGCAATTACAGAGATACCACCTAAAGTTAACCCTACTGGATACCCAAAAAGAATAAGGATAATTACTATTAAAAATAAGACTAGACCAGCACTCTCCATTAACCTGTACTTTTAATTGAATTTATTATCCTCATAAACCCAATAACTGATAATAAAAAAAATGAAATTGTTATCATAGATTTTATTAAAAATCTAAAAGGTAGCCCACCAGGATCAGGGCTCGATTCTAAAATATTATATGAGTCTGCCACAAAGGGAATTGAAGTGTAGCTAATAACTAATCCAAAGGGAATAAGAAAAAATGAGTTACCGATTAAGTTGACCAATCTCTTATTTTTTTTTGAAAATTTACTGTAAAAAACGTCAACTCTTACGTGTTCGTCTGCATGGAGAGTATAGACTGATCCCAAAAGAAATATTATAGCAAATACATGCCACTCTAATTCATAGAGTGAGGCTGTTGAAAAGTTGAAAATATATCTTAGTAAAACATCTGATGATAGTAGAATAACAAGAAAGAATGAGAGTCTTGCACAAAGTTTCTTAATTAGATTTGCAATTTTGTCGAAATTCATATTTAAATAAAATACTTAATTTATAAAGATATGCTTTTAATATCTTTGCGAGTAATAAAAAACTATTTTGAAAAAAGATATAACAACACTCTCTAAAGACGAGATAAAAGATTTCTGTGATAAAAATGGAATTCGTTCTTATGTTTCATCTCAGGTCTACTCCTGGTTATGGAACAAGAGCTGTACATCCTTCTCTGAGATGTCAAATGTTTCTATAAAAGACAGGTCTATTTTTGAGAAAGAGTTTCTAATTAATAATATTCAAGATGATTACGAGGAGATTAGTTCTGATGGCACTGTCAAGACAAAGTTTAAACTTCACGATGGAAACTTTGTTGAGGGTGTTCTGATTCCTAAAGATAAGAGGATGACAGCATGCATATCCTCTCAGGTTGGTTGTTCTTTAAGTTGTAGTTTTTGTGCTACAGGTACCCTTGGTCTAACAAGAAATTTAACGGCATCTGAAATATATCGTCAGGTTGTCTACATATCAAGGAAATCTATGGAAGTATACAACCTGCCACTTACTAATATTGTTTATATGGGAATGGGTGAACCCCTTCTAAATTATAAAAATGTTTTGAGGTCAATTCATTACATAACATCTGAAGAGGGTCTCAACATGTCTTATAAGAGGGTGACGCTTTCTACATCCGGTATTTCTAAGATGATAAGGAGGCTTGCTGAAGATAATGTTAAAGTTAATTTAGCTCTTTCGCTTCATGCAGCTTCAGAGGAGTTAAGGAAAGAGATTATGCCAATAGGTAAATCAAATACCTTAGAAGAGATAAGGGATTCTCTAAAGTATTACTTCTCAAAAACAAGAAAGAAAGTAACTTACGAATATGTACTATTAAGAGACGTTAATGATAGTGTTGAGGATGCGCACAATCTCTATAATTATACTAAACACCTTAGCTCAAAAGTAAATATTATCGAATATAATCCTGTGGAAGGTTTGGGGTTCGAGAAGTCTTCATTTGAAAAAACTGAAAAATTCATTAATTATCTACTAAAAAAAGGAGTTAATGTAAGCCTGAGGAGGAGTAGAGGTAAAGATATTAATGCTGCCTGTGGTCAATTAGCAAACAAAAATTAAAATTTTACCTTTTCAAAATCGTTATAAGTAGGTATTTAGTTCATATGCCTAAGCTAAATCTTTATATTTGTAGATTGTATATACACATAATGAGGAAGAATATATCACTTTTTTTATTTGTTCTATTGTCATTCGTAATTAGACTGTCTGCCCAGGCTCAACCAGTAGCTCACCTTTCAGTGGATCAGTCATCTATTCTAGAGAATGGTGGCTCTACAAAACTTGTTGTTACTTTAAGAAATACTTCGGGAGCTCTAGCAAATGCTACTTCTGTTACAAATGCTACAATAAACTTTACTGGAGTTGCTGTAAATGGAACCGATTACACAATCTCAAATTTAATGAGCTCCACAAGTAACATAATCTCCATACCTGTTGGTGCATCTTCAGGTTTCCTAACTATAACAGCAACTGATGATAATATCATAGAACCCGACGAGAAGATATTAGCTGAAATTTCTTCAATTAATGTTGGAACAATTGATAATATTAACAAAGACAGGGAGATAGAGATTCTAGATGATGATCTAGTAGTAACCCTAAAACTTCAGGCTGGTGATACATTTCTACTTGAAGAAGGATCTCCAAAAACCAGAATGAGATTACAGATAAATCAGCCTGTATCGGTAGATATAGAGGTCCAAGTAGGTATGACAGGAGGGGATGCTATAAATGCTGACGTTAATTTTACTGGGGTAGTTAAGATAGACGATGGAAGTACATTTAATGAATTTGAGATTTATGCGATAGATGATAATGCCTACGAGGATACAGAAACTTTTTATATTAAAACAACTAATATTAAGTCTGGCCCTGGAAAGTTAGCAAAGGATTCTATAGCTTTTTCTATTATAGATAATGACCCACCTAAAGTCTCATTCACATTAGATAAAGATTCAATAGTTGAGGATGGTGGAGTTGCTAAAATTACAATAACACTCTCGAGACCTTTTGACAAAGATTCCAAGGTCGCTCTAAACTATGAGGGACTTGACCCCTCTGTTAATACTAGCCTTGTTGCTGAGAAAGACAGCGACTTCTCAAGTAGTCAGACAGAAATTGTAACTATTCCTGCTGGTGATACAACTGCTGTGGTGACTATAACAGCAATTGACGATAATATTCAAGATCCCAACGAGAGGATTGTGATAACATTAAATAATACCTTCTCAGACACACCTCCCTCAGAAAATATTACTTATGAAATTGGGAATAAGGCAATTATTAAAATTATTGATGACGAAAATCCACCAGTAGCTGTTAACGATACATATTCGGGTACTCTTAGTGTAGACGAAGGTGGTGAACTTATAATCAGTGATTCC
>CAJWTC010000045.1 GCA_913046795.1 uncultured Flammeovirgaceae bacterium
GCTTGTGCAGGAAGAGAGGAAGACGATGAAGAAGATCATCAAAGAATAATTATTTTCTAATTTTTATTCTTCTAAGGCTTACTCTTCTAAACCTTATGTTAATCAATTCTACACCTAACGTGAAAAATAGAGAGAAATAAATAAATCCTTTTGGTATATCTATATGTGCTGCCTCTAGGATTAATGTAAACCCTATGAGAATTAAAAAACACAAAGCTAAAATTTCGAGAGAAGGATATCTGTCTATTATATCACTTATTTTTGAAGCATAAAAAATCATAAATAGTATTGAAATAACTACTGCAATAACCATCAGAAGAAGTATTTCAGTTAAGCCAATTGCTGTCAAAATTGAGTCAACAGAAAAAACAAAATCGACTGCTACAATTTGCCAAATAACAGAGGATAAACTCACTGATTTATTTGAGATAATTTTTTCGTCAAAGTTCCCATTAATTTTATGTGAAATTTCTAGAACACTTTTAAATATTAAAAAACCACCTCCTAAAAATAGAATTATATCTTTAATACTTATATTCATATATACTGGTTGAGTTAAACCTATAAACCAAGTTAGACCAAAAAGCATAATAATTCTTAAAACAAGAGCTAAGAGTAATCCTAAAACTCTGGCTCTATGTCTGTTTTCCTTCTCAACTTTATTAGTAACAATTGATATGAAAATAATATTATCAATACCAAGTATAATCTCTATAATTGTTAAGGTTAGTAATGCTATATAAGTCTCAAATTCAAAAAATATTTCCATTATTTATTTATATTTTTATATCTATAAATGCGAGCAAATTTGTTTACTTTGTCATCTATAATTAAAACACGAAATTAATTATTTATATGAAAAATATTATTGAAGTAAGTAATATTTCTAGACACTATAATGTTGGGAGCCAAGTTGTAAAAGCTCTAGATACTATAACAGTCGATATTAGAAAAAATGAGTATGTCTCTTTCATGGGTGCTTCAGGTTCAGGTAAATCAACCTTAATGAATATTATAGGATGTTTAGACTCTCCAACTGGTGGAAAATATAAGCTTAATAATAAAGATGTAAGTAATATGAGTGAAAATGAATTGGCAGATGTCAGGAATAAGGAAATTGGTTTTGTTTTTCAAACTTTCAACCTTCTACCTAGGGCTTCAGCTCTAGATAATGTCTCTTTACCATTAGTTTATGCCGGTTACTCCTACGATCAGAGAAAAGAGATGGCCATGAAAGCATTAAAGGATGTTGATTTAGTAGATAGAGCAACGCATAAACCAAACGAGTTATCTGGTGGACAAAGACAGAGAGTAGCTATAGCAAGAGCTCTTGTAAATGATCCAAGTATAATACTTGCAGATGAGCCTACTGGTAACCTAGATAGCAAGACTTCATATAGTATAATGGATCTCTTTACAGAGCTTCATGATAGAGGTAACACAATAATTATGGTAACTCATGAGGAGGATATTGCTGCATATTCAAAAAGAATTGTTAGATTAAAGGATGGATTAATTTCTTCAGATAAAAAAAATTAAAGTTTAAGTTTTGGACATTAATATAACTAAATCTCAAAATTCTAAAATCTCAGAAGTAGATTATGAAAATTTAGGCTTCTGCAAATATTATTCAGATCACATGTTTTTATGTGATTATAATAACGGCTCATGGAAAAATTTTAGAATTAAACCTTTTGAAGACCTTTCACTATCTCCTGCATGCACAACATTACACTACGGACAAACTATTTTTGAGGGGTTAAAAGCTTACCGAGATAATGATGGAAAAATTTTAATATTTAGACCTGAAAAAAATTCTGAAAGATTTAATAAAAGTGCTGAGAGAATGTGCATGCCTACTATTCCTGAAAATATTTTTATTAATTCAATTGAGGAGTTATTAAAAGTTGATCATAATTGGGTCCCAGAAGGAGAAGAGAACTCTTTATACATTAGACCTATATCTTTCGCTTTAGATCCTTACATTGGGATCAGACCTGCAGATAATTATACTTTTATGATAATATGTGGTATGGCTGGAGGATATTACTCTGAGCCTGTTAATGTTAAAATAGAGACTAAATATACAAGGGCTGTGACTGGAGGTGTTGGGTTTTCAAAGACCGCGGCTAACTATGCTGCAGCATTGTACCCAGCTGTAATAGCTCAGAAAGACGGGTATCATCAACTTATATGGACTGATGGCAAATCCCATGAATTTGTAGAGGAATCTGGTACGATGAATTTATTTTTTGTTATTGAAAACAAACTAGTTACTCCTCCTCTTGGCGATACTGTGCTAGACGGAGTTACTAGAGATAGCATAATTCAATTATCAAAATTGTTAAAAATTGATGTTGAAGTAAGGAAAGTTTCTGTTAGTGAAGTTATTAGCACTCTCCAGAATGGATCAATGAAAGAAGCATTTGGTGCTGGTACTGCTGCTACTATTGCTCCAATTAAATTAATAGGTTATAAAAATAAAAATTATAATCTTCCTCAAATTACTGAAAATTCTATCTCAAATACTTTACTAAATAAATTGAATGACATAAAGTTTGGTAGAGATATGAAAGAGCTGAATTGGTTAAAAACAATTTCATTATGAATTCAGATCAGATAGGCCTTATTAAGAAGCGAACC
This sequence comes from uncultured Flammeovirgaceae bacterium, assembly GCA_913046795.1. Lineage (GTDB taxonomy): Bacteria > Bacteroidota > Bacteroidia > Cytophagales > MED-G16 > MED-G16. The sequence goes on from CAJWTC010000045.1 coordinate 2,644, forward strand.
TCTGCTCTAAGAGGTTATCTTTGACTACGACAATAGAAAAATAATTGTTAAGGAAAAAGAGGAGATTTCTTCTAGCGAGGGCTTTTGGGATAATAGAGAAAATGCGGAGAAGATTTTAAAAGAAATCAGTACAAATAATACATGGATAAACTCTTTTGATGTATTAAATAATTCAGTAATAGATCTTGAGACTTTAAATGAATTTTATATTGAAGGTGAAGTTGCTGAAGATGAAATTGACAAAGAATATAAAAGAGTTCTTAAATTACTTGAAGAGTTAGAATTCAAGAAAATGCTTTCCAGTAAGGAGGATCAAATGAATGTAATTATTGAAATTAACCCTGGAGCGGGAGGTACTGAAAGCCAAGACTGGGCAAGTATTTTGATGAGAATGTATATCATGTGGGCTGAGTCTCAAGGCTTCAATGTTAAAAAAGTAAATATTCAACCTGGTGAAACTGCTGGGATCAAATCAGCTATTATTGGAATAGAAGGGGAGTTTGCTTTCGGTAACCTAAAGTCAGAGATAGGGGTACATAGGCTGGTCAGGATATCTCCATTTGATTCAGGTGCGAGGAGGCATACTTCATTTGCCTCTGTCTTTGCATATCCAGAAGTTGATGAGACTATAGAAATTAATATAGATCAATCTGAAATTTCGTGGGAGACATTCAGAGCTAGTGGAGCTGGAGGACAAAGTGTTAATAAAATAGAGTCAGCTGTTAGACTAAAACATAAATCCTCAGGTTTAATTATCGAGTGTCAACAAGAAAGGAGTCAGATATTAAATAAAGAGAAGGCATTAAAAATGTTGAAGTCTAAACTTTATCAGATTGAATTGGAGAAAGTAAATAAAGAAAAAGATGAGAGAGACAGTAAAAAATTAAAAATTGATTTTGGTTCACAAATTAGAAACTATGTTTTACATCCTTATAAAATGATTAAAGATGTTAGGACAAATATAGAACGAGGTGATGTAAATAACGTATTAGATGGTGATATTAACGATTTCATTAAAGCATTCCTATTAATGAATAAATAAATATTTTAATGAATAAAAAAAAAGCAATAGTTATTGGAGCAGGTGTAAATGGTCTAGTATTATCTAATTATCTACAAAAAAGTAATTACGATGTTAAAATCATTGAGAAGTCTAAAAGTATTGGTGGTGCTTGTAGTTCTGATAGTATCTCAATAAATAATAAAGATATTTCATTCGCTAAAGGCGCAACTGTACTAGGTATGATGCCTGATTTCATTTTTAAAGACACAGGATTATCAAAAAAATTAAAGATTTATTCACCTGAGTTTCAGAAAGTAGTTTATTTTGAAAATGAAGGTTCAGAAGTAAATATTTATAAAGATCCATATAAACTTCAAAAAGAACTTTATAATAAAGTTGGTGAGAGGGGGTCAGTAATTGAATTTAGAGATGATGAAAACAAAGTAGTTCAATTTATTAAGGATGGATACAAAACTGGTGAACCCCCATCAATAGATAGTGCAATTAAAGTTTTAGGTAAAGATCTTGTAGATATGTGGATAACAGGAACAGCAAGGGATTTATTAAACCACTACTTTACTTCTGATAAGACCAAGCTTTACATGGGAATGACTGTTATTGAGAGTAGTCCAGAATCTATTGATTCTAAAGGTTCTGCTTTTATAATTCCTCTTATGGATTCTGGTTCTGTTTTTGATGGTTATTGGGGATATGTAAAAAATGGAATATGGCAAGTAACAGAAGAACTTGGAAACATAAATAAATCTATAGGTGTTGAAATAAATATATCGTCAGAAATAGATGAAATTGATAGTGAAAATAAGAAGGTTTTTTTAGAAAGCGGAAAATCATTTGATTATGATGTTTTAGTTTTTGCAACAGACCCTTTAACTCCAACAAAATACTTTAAAAATAAAAAACTTAAAAAAACATTAGAAGAAAAAAAGTATACTGGAACAAGTGGTAAGGTTACTGCTTTTTTTAAAAATAAAGTTAAGTGGATTAATCATAGTGATGACGATGATTCTTTATCTTCTTTTAAATTTATATTTTCAGTTGATAATTTAAATGATTTTGAAATTAAGAGTCAAAATGCTTATAATAAATTGAATTATTATGAACCTGGTTATATTCAAGTCTATTGTGAAGGAGCAGGGCAGAGAAAGTTAGGTAATAAAGAACCATTTGATAAACTAATTTTTTTTACAAAAAATATATCATATGATAAAAAAGGTTATGAAATTCCTGAAATTCATGAAAAAATAAAAGATACAGTTTTTAAATATATATTAAACCCTGAAGACTGCGTAAAAAGTGTATTCTTAACCCCAAAAGATATGAATCAAGAATTTCATTTTCCTGAAGGAAATATTGATCACATGATGTTGACTGATGGTCAAAATTTTAATCAAAGAACATTCTCAGAAATTAATAACAGCTTTTATAATTTTGGAGATCTATTAGATGTATTTTATTGTGGTGCAGGATCCTATCCATGTGGAAGTGTGGCAGGTACAGCCGGTTATATGTGTTTCAAAAATATAACTAGACACAAATAGATTTTTTTAAACTTTTTAAATACCAATTCTTAAACTTTTCAAGTCCTAATTCCATTTTTGATAATGGTCCTGGAACATACTTTTTAGAAAGAACTCCCTTTTGGTTATCTTCTATTATCCTTTTATCTGCTAGAGTTGTCTCATCCCATAACCAAGAAATTTCTTCTTTATTATAATCAATCCCTTCAATTGCATTATTATCAACTAACCACATTAACTCAATAAGAGTCTTTTTATTAGTTTTTGGTAAAAATGTAAAACAAGTAGCAAAGTCATTTGACATTATTAAACTATTAAAAGGTGATGGGCCGATAGTGGTATATCCACCATCAAATTCTTTAAAGTTACCCATTAATTTTGATGCTGGTTTTCCTGACCTCGTCTCAGATAACCTTCCATTACTAAAAGGGGTTCTCTCAGCACTTCTATAAAAATTAGAAAATTTATTCTCGGAATATTCTCCCCTAAAATATCCTAGATCATCAACCTTCTTATTCCAATTTTTAAGTAGTTTATTAAATTCAGCTGATTCTGGACCTGAATGACTCCCTGCTCCATATGATTGTATATAGTCTTTGCTGTGTACTTCACAGTATTCAGGGTGCGATGGGTGACAATGATAACATTCATGAAAATTATCAAGTGCAAGCTTCCAATTACCTTCTATTTCATATACTTTTCTAATGGCTACCTTTGCTTTTCCAAGTCCATGTAGAGATATAAATGGTTCCAGGGGTTTTATGAATTCAGCAAAACTTATTGGTTTATCAGATAGATTTATAAATATTAAACCCTCGAAAATGTTTTTGTTACATTTAATTAGACTCCAGTCTTCTTTTTTAAAATCCTCACCCATCATACTTGCCTTTTTTAAAGATCCATCAAGGTTATATGACCAAGCGTGATAGGGACATATTAGTTTTCTTAAATTTCCCTCAGACTCTATACATATGTGAGAACCTCTGTGTCTACATACGTTGTAAAAACAATTAATTTTATTTTGCTTATCTCTTATAACTATAATGGATTCATTTCCAATACTAACTGTAAAATAGTCTCCTATATTAGGTATTCTGGAAACATGACCAATAAATACCCATTGGTTCGAAAATATATGCTCGATATCTTTTTCAAAAATGATATTATCAACATAGAATTTTTGATCAAGAGGAAAATTTTTCTTTTGACTATTAATTAAATTAAATATTTCTTGATCTATATTATTCATTATTTAAAAAAAGCTATAATAATTTTATTAGTTATGTTTACTATATATTTCTAAAATAAGTTTAATGGTTTCAAATAGAAAATATAATCCATCTTTTTTACAATCAATTTCACCGTTGATTTTTTTAGTAATTCTACTAGCTATTAATGTATCAATATTTAAAGGAGATTCATTAGATGGTAGTATACAAATAGTTCTTTTTTTATCATCAGCATTTGCAACTGTTATTGCTTTTAGTATTGGTATAGGTTGGGATGAAATTCAAAAAGGAATAGTTAGAAGTATTAACTCTTCCATTCCCTCAATTTTAATTTTATTTCTAGTTGGTTCCTTAGCTGGATCTTGGATGATAAGTGGTGTTGTTCCTGCAATGATATACTATGGGATCCAAATTCTTAACCCTACTATATTTCTATTAGCAGCATGTGTTATCTGTATAATTGTTTCAATGGCAACAGGAAGTTCTTGGACAACATCAGCTACAATTGGAATTGCTCTTATTGGTATTGGAAAAGCACTTAATATTTCTGAAGGTATAATAGCAGGTGCAATTCTTAGTGGTGCTTATTTTGGTGATAAAATGTCTCCACTTTCTGACACTACAAATTTAGCACCAGCTGTTGCTGGGAGTGATCTCTTAACTCATATAAGATATTTATCATATACTGCTTTTCCGACCATTATAATTTGTCTAATAATTTTTACGTTAATGGGTTTAAATTTAAATACTAGTATTGATTCAGAAAGTTCGTTAAATATTTCGTCAGTAATTAAAGAAAATTTTTTTATATCACCTATTTTATTCGCAGTCCCCCTAACAGTTATTTTTATGATCTATAAAAAAGTAAAAGCAGTTCCAGCTTTATTTGTTGGAATTATATTGGGATCTGTTTTTGCATTAATTTTTCAGTCTAAATTACTTTTGGAAATATCAGGAAGTAATTTTGGAGATTGGAGAGATTTATTTGTTGGATCAATGAAATCTCTTTACGGAAGTATTGTTATATCTACTTCTGATAGTATGGTTACAGAACTTCTATCATCTAGTGGCATGTATGGAATGTTAGATACTATATGGCTTGTTATATCTGCTATGATTTTTGGTGGTGTAATGGAAAGTTCTGGTTTTTTAAACACAATCTCATCTGTTATCTTAAAAAAAGTAAGTTCTCATGCATCAGTTGTAACCTCTACTGCAGGCACATGTATATTTTTTAATTTAACAGCTTCAGATCAATACTTATCGATAGTAGTTCCTGGAAAGATGTATTCTAAAATTTATAAGGATAAAGGGTTAGCTCCAGAAAATTTAAGTAGAACTCTTGAAGATAGCGGAACAGTAACATCAGTTCTCATACCTTGGAATACTTGTGGGGCTTACCATGCCTCAGTTCTAAACGTATCAACACTGGCTTATCTTCCATATTGTTTCTTTAGTCTGATTAGTCCTATTATGACAATTTTATTTGCAGTATTAAAAATAAAAATTAAAAAACTCTCTAATTGAGCTCATTCATGATAGATAAGTAACTACTATACCTTTTACTCCATATCTTTTTACCGACATTATCTTTTATTTTACAGCCAGGTTCTTCTAAATGAAGGCAGTTATTAAATTTGCATTCTTTTTGAATTCCTATAAACTCATTAAACAAATATTTAATATCATTTCTATCTATATCATAGAAATAAAAGTCCTTAAAACCCGGC
>CAJWTC010000046.1 GCA_913046795.1 uncultured Flammeovirgaceae bacterium
ACCTGGCGTATCAGACCCAACCGCTGTTATATGGGTGCCAGGATTTATATCAGATTTTCTTATAAGGGATTCATTTGCAGAAGTAGTTGTCACTATCAGGTTAGAGAGTTTACATAATTCATTTGAATTATCTACTTTTCTTAAATTAAATCCGAAGTCAGACATTTCATCAATATAATCATTAATTTTTTCATTATCTCTACCAAGAATTACTACGTCTCTGCACCTAGTAACATCCTTAAGGTACTGAAGTTGGAGTCTTGCCTGTATACCTGTACCTACAATACCAATATTTGTGACTTTATCTGGTGCTAGATATTTGGCACATATTGCTCCTGCAATAGCAGTCCTCACATTTGTGAGATAGCCTTCATCATGAAGTAGACACTTCAAATACCCAGATCTGCTGTCAAACATAACCATAACTCCATGACTCGATGAAAGACCTAATTTATGATTTTCAGAAAAACCAGAAGCAATTTTTATCACATAGTTGTCATGTCCCTTTATGTAACCATATTTAATATGAACATCACCTGGTGGATTATCAAATAACAGTTCTCCCACAGGCGGGACGACAGTATTACCTTTTGAATATTCAACAAATCCATTTTCTATAGATTTAATAAGATCAACACCTTCTAGAGAATTAATTATTTCTTTTTTAGAGTAAACTTTTGCTTTCATAAAATTGATTTCAATGTATTATTACCAATATTTCCACCACACACAATAATAACTATGTTTTTCAAGTCTTTTACTTCTTCACTCATCTTTAGGTATGATGCTATTGCTACAGCGGCAGCACCTTCTATAATTATCTTATCATTATCCATGGCCTCAATAATTTGAGATGCTATCTCACCCTCACTTACCAAACATGTTGAGTCAATATATTTTTTACAAATCTTATGAGTAATTGACCCCTCCTCTACTCCTCCAGCAGAACCATCTGATAAAGTTTCTTTAGATTCTGAATTAATTATTTCATTTTCTTCAAGTGAATTTATCATTATAGATGAGTTTAATGGTGAACAACCAAATACTTTTATAAGCGGGTTCTTTGACTTAAGATAATGTGCAACACCGGATATAAGACCTCCCCCTCCTACAGTAACAAATACTGCATCAATATCTGGTAACTGATTATATATCTCAACTCCTAATGTACCCTGTCCAGAAATCACATCTAAATCATTATAGGGTGATATAAACTCACAGTCATTTTCTTTTGAATATTTTATAGCTTCATATTCTGCATCAAGACAGTCATTACCAAAACGAATTACTTCTGAACCGTAACTTTGAATTTTTTCTATTTTTGATTTTTTTGCTGTATTTGGGACATAAATTCTACCACTTAGATTCTTAGTACTAAGAGCATAAGAAACTGCAGATCCATGATTTCCAGATGAAGCAGCAACAACCTCATTATCAAATAAATTAGAAGAATAAACTTTATTAAGTGCACCTCTAGCTTTAAATGAACCTGTTTTTTGTAGGTTTTCAAGCTTTAAAAACACATTTTGATTTGTTGAAGATAGTCTATCTGATTTTCTTAAAGGAGTCTCATTGATATATTTAGATATTCTATCTAAAGATTTAGTAGATGATGGTATCTTCATATTATTATTTTAATCCTGAGTTAAGGATTTTTTAAATGGAATTAAAAATAAATCTTTTAGTGATTTAGTCTTTTTTTTATCCATGTATGTGTCAACACCATATACTATAGATTTCTGATCTTTAATATTTGAGTATGTCTTAAAAACCCTATCCCAAATAGAAAAAATGTTTCCATAATTTGTATCTGTAAGAGGTTGCTTATAATGATGATGTATCTTATGCATATGTGGAGTCACAAATAAAAATGAAATTATTTTATCCAGTTTTTTAGGTACGTTTATGTTAGCATGAGTAATGTGTGCAAATAAGACAGATAGACTCTGATATAGCATTACCATTCCTATTGACGCACCTGAAACATATACACCTAATATTGTAAAACTTATTCTAAATACCGTTTCACCAGGATGATGTCGTAAGCCTGTCGTAACGTCAACATTCATATCACTATGGTGTACAATATGAAATTTCCACATCCAGGGAACTTTATGTTCAATAAAATGAATCAGATAAGCACCTACAAGATCCAGAATAAGTAAACTAACTATAACCTGAAGATAAAGAGGTAATTCTACTAAATGAATAATTCCAATTTTATTTTGAGTAACAAAAACCGTTGACTCTAAAAGTATAAAAGCAAGACCAAAACCAATAACTGCAGTAGATAGAGTAAAAAATAAATTTGTTATAGCGTGTTTTGTTTTTTTGTATTTGAATGAATAAAGAGGAATTAAACCCTCTAAAACCCAAAAAAACATGATTCCTCCTAATAGTACTGAAGTCCTAAAAGCAATGGGCACGTCACTAAAGAAATTGATTATATCACTCATTATATGGATTTAATAACATCAAAAGTTCTGTCAATTTCTTCTTCATTGTTATATATGTGAACAGAATGTCTTAATAACTCTTTACCAACCGACCTAGGTTGAAGTCTTTCCCTTTCCCAAAGTGTTTTCTGTAATTCAGGTCCATTAATACCATCTACCTTGTAAGTAGTCAAACCAGCACATAAATCTTCGTTATGAGACGAAACAATTTCAACATTCTCTAATTCCTTTAATCCATCTCTTAAATACTTTCCTAGGTGTTTCACTCTTTTTATCCACTTTTCTCCACCAATCATATTAAAAAAATCTATAGAAGCTTCTAAACCTACCCTTAATGATGGGTTTCCCGTTCCTGACTGCTGGAGGCTGAAGCCTTTATCTTCCTTATTATCCCAGTTATAGCTTGATAGTGTTGGCCATATATCTTTTGATATAGAATTATTTAAATATAAAATTCCATTACCAGGAGGTGAAAGAAGCCACTTGTGAAGACTTGAGTAGTAAGCGTCACAAGATAAATCTTTTAAATCAACATCAATTTGACCCACTGCCTGAGCTCCATCAATGACAGTAAAAATTCCTTTTTTTCTAGCAAATTCACAAATTTCTTTTATTGGCATAACTGTGCCATACACAGAAACAATATGTGGTATTGCAATAACTTTAGTCTTACTAGTAATCATTGATAGTACTGAATTAATAATATCTTCTTTACTGTCAGCTGGTACAGGGAGGATAGCTTGTTTGTATACTATGCCTTTTCGCTTTTCTAACTGTTTCCATGCAGCATAGCCACCACCATGCTCTTGATTTGTATTTATAACCTCGTCACCCTTCTTTAAGTTAAGTCCGTGCGCAACAAAATTCATCCCAAATGTAGCGTTCTGTATTAGAGATATCTCCTTAAAATCACAGTTAAGTATCATTCCCAACTTCTCTCTTATCTTCAAGTAAGGATCATATCCAGCCAAAAGATTAGGACCTTCTCCCTTATAATCAGTCTTTGCTCCATTGATTGCATTATTCCTCATATCATTAATTACGGCATTTAGAACGTAATTAGATTGAACACCAAGTGTGCCGTTATTGAAATATGTATCGTTTTTATCAGTTGGAAAAAGATTTTTTACATCAGCCCAAAATTCATTTCCATCATTTGGTAATCCATCCTTAATACTCTTAAGATCAATTTTAGAGTTTGATTTGTTAACAAAACTTAATGTTGATAAAGCACCTACACCTAGTGCAGATTTTGAAATAAAAGATCTCCTTGAATTTTTCATGTATTTGTCTAATAAATATAGTTAAAAACGTTTAAAACCTATAACCTATCATTATGCCTCCTCTATAAGGAATCCACTGAGCACTGTAGTTAATTAAAGATAGAATATCATACCTTACTCCAGTGTTTCTGTTAAATCCCTCATATGTAGCTTTAGACCAACCTCCCCCTAAAAAAACGTCTAAGAGCCACCTCTCTTTAATTTTTTTCTGGAAACCTCCAGTTATACCAGTGAAAATAATATATCCATATTGGTAGCTATTTGAGGATGCATATGAACTATTTTTTGATAATTTAAACATTCCTGATCCCGCATGAAGACCAACATAAAATCCACTATTTAACTCATTAAAATGGTACCTTATCTCCGGAAATATTTGATTAAAGACGTAAGGTCTTTTTTCATATTTGTTTGTTGTAACTGAATTCCAAAATGAGGTAGTGACATCTAACTGAAAAGTCATCTTATTTGATACAGGAACCTCAACTCCAATACCTGGAACTCCAAATAACGTTGTTGCGGTATTAACTTTAATATAGGTCTGTGAATAATTATTATAAGATATTAATAACAGAAATATGAGAGTTATATAAAATTTCATCAGTTAAAGAAGTACCACCTAACTCCCAAATCTAGTACTTTTTTTTGAGCAGGATAATATGGAGTTACAAAATAACCGTCGTATCTATCAAATTGATTAAAATGATTCATTTTAAGATAAATTCTTAGATTGTTTACCTGCATTGTAAAAAATATATCAAACCTCAAATAATTCTCAAGTTGAAATTCATTCTGAACATAAAAATTTTGAGTTATTGGGTTATATGAGTCACCGTAAAATTCAGACCTATAAGAAGTAATTGCTCCTAATTGTACCGGTATTGTATTATTAAACCATTTACCATTATAATAAAGTTTTGAATAAAATTTATGTCTAGGGAAGTTTAGTATTCCTTCTCCTGATTTAGAAGAGACACTATATGTGTATTTATTATCAATCTGTATAATACTACCAAATAATTTAAGTTTAAGGTCTATAATGAATTGATTAAAACTTATTAGTTGAGCATGTTGTAAGTGATTGGTTTCTACATAGTATATATGGTCCTTTATTGTATGAAGATTGATAGATGGAGAAAATATCAAAAAATTATTTTCAAGATTGATTTTCGCATTAATTACATTTAAGAAGCTTGAATTAAAGTCATTAGTCCAAGAATAGTGGTTTCCTTTATAATTTTCTTGAAAAATGGTAGGTTCATATAAACCACTTAAATAAGAGGCCTCAAATATTCTTGATTTAAAATCAAGCTTGAATCTGTAATCACTGGTTTTCTTTATTTCAAAATTTCCAAATAAATCAAAATTTGAATTAATGTATTTTATCAATGCACCTACATAAAGTTCAGAGATATTATTTTCTACTAAATTTGTATTGAACTTATAGGTGCCAATATTTCCATAAATATTATAATTTAATATTTTTGAATTGCCTTTAATTCCTACTCTATTATTAATGCTTTTTACCTTAAATGAATCCTGAGTACTTATGTTATTAGTAAGCTGATCATAAAAATCTAAATTTTCAGATATATTCATGTCCTCATAACTAAATTGTTCATTTTTGAATTTAGTATGGTTATAGACTTTGAAATGATCACTTAATCTATAATCTGTGTAAGATTCAAGCTTTAGATTTTTGTATAAATTATTTACATCCTTTAGCCTGACATCAAAATCTTTATAAAGAAAAAACTTTAGCGGAAGGGAGTCAGTGACTAAATCTATTCCACCCGTGCCTAAGATATTATGATTTAAAGTCATAAAATCAGTATAATGAGAAACCTTTTTATTTTTTGAATTATGAAAAACATTTAATCTTACAGATGAAGATTTTATATTTTTATCACCTTTGTTTCTTATCGCTCCAATTTGTTTATCTGAAGATATTCTATTAATTGCAAAGGTTAAATTCCAGCTCTTGTTCACATTACGAGAAAATTCAAAATCAACCTTAGAGCGTCCAAGACCACCAAAATATAAACCAAGATCTATAAATGGAGATTTGGTGTCATATAGTCTTTCTGTAGATATGTTCTTTATATATGGTTTCAATGAGCCTAGACCTGATTGCAGAGAAAATGCAGTAGGTATGTTCAGATAAATATTATTTAGAGGGCTTCCTAAATTACCTAAGTTTTGGTATAAAAACTCATTGCTTTCAGGAACAGATATATCATAAATATTATTTAGTGTAGAATCTAATATATTAAAAATAGTATCTGAAAAATGAAAGTTATCTTTATCAATATATGACGTTGTTTTCATTCCATAGATAATTTTTGTGGAGTCATCCAACATAGTTCTCTGTTTCAATCTTTCCTGATTAACCTCCTTCTCTGTATTCTCTTCCCTCTCCTGAGCAAAAGAAGAAAATGAACAAATTAAAATTAGAAATATAAATATTATCCTCATTCTCCTAAATAATTAGATAATGAATCATTAAATAAAAAACTTACGCTAATAGGTACATAATATAAACTATACGGCTCTAAAAGATGTTTGTATTCACATAATTTAACTGCATCTTTCTCTGTTGTTAAAATTGATACATCTCCATCACATTCCTTAATTAATTTTATCAGTTCTTTATCTTTATATGTGTGATGATCTTGGAACTGGAAGGTCTTAACCAATTTATATTTTGATTTTAAAAAACTGAAAAAATCATCTGGGTATGCAATTGATGAAACCCCTATAATCTCTCTATGTATTTTTTGTCCAAAAACTTTTTTTGGTTCACCATATTGAACTTGTGAGAATAATATAGGTGTATTAATTTTTAAATATTTTTTTACATCCATTATTATATCATCTCTCTCTTTTTCATTCAAGTTCTCATCACATCCTGTAAAAACAAGTAAATCTGCTCTATTAGCATTTTTTCTATATTCTCTGAGCATACCCATAGGAAATATATAATCCTTATAAAAAGGTCTTTTAATGGATGTCAATAATATATTCATATCTGATTTCACCAATCTTTGCTGGTAAGCATCATCAAGTATGTTTACATCTACTTTGTCGGTTTCATTAACATTTAGGGCCTTAACTCTATTTTCAGATACTATTACCTTTACTTTATTTTTAAATTTTTTGAAATATTGAATTGGTTCATCTCCAGCTGTTCTGAAATTATCCTTTTCAGATAAGATTATCATGCCTGATGTCTCTCTTTTATAGCCCCTACTTATAACTGAAACATTATCCTTTTTTTTTAAAAAAACATTTACCAAATATTCAACATGAGGTGTTTTACCAGAACCACCCATTATCAAATTACCAACAGAAATTACTTTTTTATTAAACTTTACAGTTTTATAAAATTTAATATCAAATAAAAAGTTTCTGAAAATTATGAAGAGTCCATATACCACAGAGAAGGGAAACATTATTACTTTTGTAAAAAAAGAAACCATATTACATGAAATTAAGTAAAATTATTGAATCTTTAGAAAAATGGGCACCTTCAATTTATCAAGAGTCTTATGACAATTCCGGACTTATAATCGGTAATGTTAATTCTGAGATAAGTGGATGTCTTATAACTTTAGACTGTACGGAGAGTGTAATAGAAGAGGCTATCAAAAAAAAATGTAATCTCATAATTTCTCATCATCCTATATTATTTAAAAGCATAGACAAAATAAATTATGATAATTGGGAATCTAGAGTCATTAAAAAGTCTATTCAAAACGAAATTAATATTTATGCATTTCATACTAACCTTGATAATGTATCCGACGGTGTTAACAAGAAAATTTGCGATATACTTAAGATAAATAATCCACAAGTCTTGAGAGAGAAAGAAAACCTTTCATGTAAGTTAGATGTTTATATACCGGAGAGTGATAAAGATGATTTCCTAAAACATATTTTTCATTCTGGAGGTGGAATTATTGGGAATTACAGTGAGTGTTCATATCAGATATCTGGTAAAGGAACTTTCCTTCCTCACAATGGATCAAAGCCAAAAATTGGAGAAATAAATGAAAAAAATACAATTGAAGAGGTAAAGCTTGAGGTTTTTTTCAATAAAAACCATATCAGTGATATAATAGATTGTATCGATAGATATCATCCATACGATGAACCTACATACCATATATATAACACACTTAATACCTCAAAAAATATTGGATCTGGGATGTTTGGAGAAAGAAAAATAGAATTTGATTCGTTGTTATCTGAAATAAAGAAATTATTTAATGTTAAGTCAATTAGATATACTAATATTTTAAATAAAAATATAAGTAAAATTGCTGTCTGTGGTGGATCCGGTTCATTTCTTATAGAAGATGCAATATCTGTTGGTGCTGATGTATTTATAACA
>CAJWTC010000047.1 GCA_913046795.1 uncultured Flammeovirgaceae bacterium
ATCTTCGTCGGTATCAAGCTGGTCAGCATTAGCTATAAGTGGACAGTTATCTTCTGTGTCTAGTATACCGTCACCATCGGAGTCATTCAATGGAATAAATTGCTTAATCTGAGGAACATATTTACCTGTAGTAGAATTAAATCTTACCCATGATACCGATGCCTTCTTTTCACTATCAATTGTGATATCTGAATGAATTGCATTACCTCCAGAGTCAGAAACTGTATAAGTAGGTGACCAAGTATTAGAATTTAAATTATAAAATCTTGACTGAATTCTATAATGTAAGCCGTCTGTTCTCTGCCATGAAACTCCTATTATGCTATCTTTGTTATTACCTATTGAGATAGATGGAAGAATCGCACTTTTTCCATTATCTGTCAACTTAGTTCTAGTCCAGATATTACGTGTTTTCATTATAGATGCGTAAATAACATTCCTGCCATTATTATTACCCCACCATGTTACAGCAGCCTTACCATTTTGGAAGATAATCCTAGGCTTTGTCACTTCTTGTGATGCATTAAAAGAGTCTTCCCCGTCAGGTGATAAAGACTGAATATTCTCCAAAGACCCATCTTTATTTCTGTATCTAACCATCAATTCTCCTGTCTGATTATCAGCAGAGTTAGGTGTAAAAGTGCCAGATTCTTCTCTCCAGTATATAATAGCATCACCATTATTGTCTAAGGCAACCTGAGAAAATCCAGCATGGTTAGATTTATCATTGTATGTTTCTAATTCACTCCAATTACTAGAATTAGAATCTCTAAACTTCCCAACAACATCATATCTTTCCGAGCCATTAATATCCCACTCTTGCCAAGTTATAATCATGTCACCATCATCATTATATGCTATAGAAGCCAATTCTTTATTTTTGGATGAAGAACTAATTATCTCTTCTCCTTTCCAACTTCCATTCACAAATTCATTTGAAACAATTTTATAATCAAAATCATGACTTTCAAGCCATACCACAGCTACGTTACCTGAATTATTTATAGCAGAATTACTTCTAAGATGATACCTAAAGTCAGATGATGAAATTGTAACCGGTGAATTCCAATTATCAGAGTCATAAGGTTTATAGAATGACATAATGCCCTGATCTCTGAATGGTTCTGTAATTATAACTGCATCACCTCTAGAATTCATTCTTGCATTTGCTTTATAAAAATCTCCAGAGTATTCTGATAAATCAGACCAGTCATTATTTATATCTCTAGTAGCATACGAGAGTTTATTATTACTAGAATTAACAAAACTAAAAACAGCCTTATTATTTTCTAAATTTTTTGATGATGCGATTGATGGAAATAACTGATGGGAGGATGTATTTGTGTACTCTTTTAAATGTTTAAAGTTGGATGATACACTTAGTATATCATTACCCTCATAACCTGTTCCTGGAGCGCCTGAATTTATATATTCATTATTAATTAACCAACTCCTGAAACCTTCCTTGAAGTGGTCACCATATGAGGGGGTTGCAAGCGTAAACTTTGGGTCAGTTAAGTAAATACTTATATAAGGATCATAGTTTAAAGGATTAGCTCCCCAGTTGCTCATGTAAGAATTTTCGCCTTTTGAAATATCAGCAGTTAGATATCCTAGCTTTTTATCATCCTGAAGATCTATAGAATGTGCTTGTGGTGGCCAGGTTCCAGCAGTATGATTCATTCCTACTACATGACCCATCTCATGTATAAGAACACCTGCGTTAGCTTCTTTATCTAAAACAATTACAGCTCCTTTTCCTGTTAAAACACTTGAATATAGGTTTGTAGTGCCAACGATCCCTGTCTTATCAGAATCACAATCAAGAAATATGATATTCAAATAATTTGTCAATGAAGCAGGACCACTACCAACTTGAGCTAGGGCCTGATGAGGTGAACCAGTCTTGTAATATTCTGAGTTATAAAACTTAGTAACCCCAGCTAACTCGAATGAGGACCAATTATTAGAATCATATAGTACGTTATATTCATCATTTAAACTCCTAATTAAATCTTGCACGTGAGATATAGTAACTGGCATTTTATTTAATGTCTCATCATCAGTCAATAAAATTGCATTAACCATTATCGATTTATTATCTGAAACTGGGTACTCTTCAAAAGTAAAATCAAGTTGTGAGTCTGATTCAAATTCTAATGTGTAATATGTAATACCTTTCGACCCAATTTTCCAATCAGGATGCTGAACTGAAACATCCACATTCCACTGATTTTCATCATATTTACCGTAATTAGTTGCTATCAGGTTATATTTTCCATCTTTTGGGACAGTGTAGTATATTCTTGAATTTTTATTATTTCCAGAATCGTCATCCTGAGCTACTATATTTCCATCAGAATCAAATAAATATAACTTAGTATCCATTGAACTCCAGTCCTCACCTCCCCACCAGCCACGAACAAAAGGCTCTACATTGTACAGATCTATAACTAAATTTTCATCCTTCTTTAAAATAACAGAATAATTATGTACGTCATCACCTTGCAAAAAAGATCCATTTTTGGTTACTTTCCACTCCTCGTTTGTATTTGCAGACTCATTAATATTATCAGTTAGTGTTGTAGGTCTTGGATAGTCATGACTTGTTAATTTAATGTAAGAGTTATTCTTAACTGCACCTAACTTATAACCACCCTTTTCATTTTTGTATGGACTAACCTCAATTTTATATTCTCCGTTTGGACTGTCACTAGGAATAACTAAACTCCTTGGAACAGCAGAAGAATTTATAGAATAGAGCTTAGAAAATTCAAATAAGTATGTTCCATCTGGTTTTACTACACTTATATGTAATTCTCCAAGAGCTGGATAATATACCCCAACTTGTGTACCTGTAAACTCAATACTTATTTCACTGTTATCAGCTTTATTAAATTTCCATACCTCATTACCATAAGCTTTAACAAATGAAGTCACTAGATTATTTTCATTTGAAGCACCAAAGAGAGACTCCTTATTTTTATCATAGTTAAATGATGACCTTGTTTGGTTTTGGTGATTTTTACTTAATCTATTTAAATAATCTTCTCCATGGGAGTGATCTTCGTTATGAACTAGATGACAAGTGGACTCATCAAACCTTTTGATTTGAGCATTTAAATTAAATGCTAGAATTAATAAAATAAAATTTGATATAAAATACCTCAATAATATGTTGCAATTAACTTACTACAGAAGTGTTATGCTTTATTACAGAACTCACTTCTGTTACCTCTGTAACAACACTTTCTGATCTTTTAGCATGTTCATGGATTAGGTCTTCTGACTCAGCATTGTAAACGCAATATATAGAATCTCCTGCTACATAACTCTGCTCTTGCTGTATCAGTTTCCCTTCATCTCTCATTTCATCAAGAACAGCTTCAGATCCTTTTCCAGCTTTATTTAAATCACTTTTTGGAGCTCCTGAAATACCAGGCATCTCTCTTTTTATTAAAAATTTTTTCATTTGTTTTTATTTTAATTCAAGGTTAAAAATAATCTTAATTTATTAACAAAAAAAAGACACATACATAATATATCTTTTTAATAAAGTATTAAAGAATTTTAGTTGAAAAATAGATTATAATAATTCTAAAATTTTTATGTTTTTAAAATCGACAGGGTGTCCCTCCGACTGAAGCGATATATAACCCTGACTCAATTTTTCACCAATTTTTATACCATAATTAGTTGGTATGAAATCACCTCCAACCGTTAAATTTGTATATGTAAGAACAGTATCTGATTGGATAACATGATGAATAAGAGAGTCTGAATATACTATCAACTTAACATTTACCCACTCATCCTCATATGTTTTAGATATTGAATTTATACAATGTCCGTCTGCCTTCTTTCCATTAATATCTACATCTGTACCGGGAGTGCATATATTAGCTGTAGGCCTTTCTCCAGCTCCAATCCCACCTAAGAGTTGAGCTTCAGCGCTTACTGGAAATTCTTGATTTTTAAGCATACTTCTGGGATCTTGACAGTGCAGCATTACACCACTATTCTTTATTGACCAACCTGGTGCACCCTTGAGGTGATACCCTCTAAATTTATAATCTAGGCTTAAAATATAATATTTAAATTCTTTCTTAGTGTAAAATAAATGTCCAAATCTATCTCCAAACTTTCTATATCCTTCATAAGAAACTTTTATAGACCCATCCTCAACCTTAAAAGTATTTCTGTAATTGTTACCAAAATCATATCCTCTAATTTTTACTTCCCAGCCATCTAAATTTTTCCCATTAAATATTTGAATCCATTCGTTTTTTTCAAAATTAATAAGAAGAAGAATTAATGAAATTAATTTTATGATCATAAGGACTAATTAAGTGAATTAAGCATTTTTAATTATTAATTCACAAGGTAATTCTATTTTTCTAATAACACATTCTCTTTGACTGCATCTGAGAAATAAAATTTAAACTTTAAATCTCCATTTTCTCTAATTAAGTAGGCACTCTCAAGCCACTCGAAGTTCATAACTACATTTCCAGAATCAGTCTTCACTAAAAATCTGCCAATATTTGTGAGCGTTGCATGTGCAGATTCTGAGTCTGTATCAATGACAAAATCTTTTAAATCCCACTCACTTTCAATCATGTCAAAAGAATTTACAAACTCTATAAATTCATCCATTGTATACTTCCTCTCATTCTCAAAAATGTAGTAGTCATCTGTAACAAAATCATATAGTTTTGTCTTGTCAGGATTATCAACAGATAATGTCTCAAAAAAGTCATAAAACTTATTTTTAACCTCATCTTCTGTTATTTTAGTTTCTTTAGATGAGCAGCCTAATATTAATAGGCAGATAAATAGATATATATAATTTTTCATTCGATTAATCTATTAAAAAAATGAAAGAAATACAATACGATAATATATCTAATCTAAGTTATTGAAGAATCTCCATATGTCTCTTATTATTAATCTACCCTTACCATTTAAGTTGTGATTACCTCCTTCAACTCTCCTGAAAATAACTTCATTATTTTGATCACAATCTGAGTAAGTATATATGCTGTCTCTTCCTAACACTCTAATATTATAATTATTGTCACAACCAATAGCATCTGCCCACATAGAAGCACTTTCGAGTGAAGATCTAAACTCATGACCCACACCAGAGACACCTCCATCATAAGGTATTACTTGGTCATCTGACCCACAAACCTGATATATGGAGAGAGGTTCAATACTTTTACTTGGCGATTGATTTAATAGAAGTTGAGAGGCAATAGGTCCTATTCCTCTTAAAAAATCAACTTTTATACCTAACTCATTCACTAAAGCAGACCCATTCGACGTACCAATTGCAAAAACTTTATCAAGATCGACATTTTCGTATTCACTAACTTTGGCCATGATCATCTTAGAGAATTCTACATCGTCAGCATTTGAACTTTCTTTACCTAAATTCCAAGATCGTTTATAGCCTTGTGGGTAAACACCTATAAACTGATGGTCATCTACGAGGTCTTGGTTATGATTTAACCATGATTCAGCTTCACCTCCATTCCCATGAAAAAAAAATACAATTGGATACAATAAATCAGGATTTGGATTTTCATTAGCATGGATTATAACTTTCCTAGATCTATTTTCACCATCTATACTTTGTGAAATATATAGATATTCAATTCCAGAAAGTTTATTTTCAGGTATCACTAATGGAATTGATTTCTCTATACATGAAAATAAAATCAAAAAAAAGAAATAGAAACTCCTCATTCTATTAAAATGAATTAACAGATCCCTCCCAGTCAGGGTCTGCAGAGCCTATAATAGTATTAGATAATGTGTCGTATTGGACAGCATGAACTCTTCCAAATCTAGCAACTCCCTCTACATAATTATACTTTCCTATTAAGTTTTGTTTATTAAAATCCCATATAATACCCTCATGGTATTCTACCTGTGTTGTGTCATTGATATTGAATATTCTTCCCTTTGAAAGAGCTGTATCTAATCTCATTTTTTTATCAATAACGTTACTTATTACTTGAGTTATTGCTGTTATAATTCTAGACCCACCTGCAGCCCCAAGGGCCAAATAGAACCCATTCTCTTTTGTTACAATCGTAGGTGAGATGTGTGAGTTTGCCCTATCACCAGGTCTATAATCACCTAAATATCCTCCAAGTGTTACGGCATATAAAAACCCTAGCCCATCAGAAACCACTTTAGATCCCATAAGTGGCCCCACAGTTTGGGTTAAAGAAATTACATTTCCCTCTATATCTGAGGCTGTGAGGTGGCTAGTGTGTCCTACATCAGCTACCCACTCACCATTAATTTCATTAGGCAGATGATATGTTAATTTTGACTTTTTCAATGATTTTGATAAGTGAAGAGCATGTTCTTTAGATAATATTATCTCTAACGAATCTTTATGCTTTTGCTTGGATCTGTCTAAGTAGGCAACCTCTATAACATCAGAAAATAATTTTACCCACTCTTTATCAGTTAATTCTTGAATATTAAAATAAGACAGAATATTTAATATTTCAATAGTAATAGCACCATATGAGGGAAGGTAAAGAGAATAAACACCAAACCCTCTATAGTTCCCCTCAAGTATTTTTGAGTCTTTAGCCTCGTAGTTCTCCAAGTCATTAAGTGATAAAATTCCACCATTTGACTGTATGTCTTCTACAATCTTATTTGCAATTTCTCCCTTATAGAAACCATCTCTACCCCTATCAGATATTTGTGTCAATGTTTTAGCTAAATCTTTCTGGATAACAAGGTCACCAGGGTTATAATTTTCTCCATTATTTTTTAAAAAATACTTCTTAGTACCAGTAAACTTTTTGATTATATCTATAGCTAATTTTTGACGAAAGGATTCGCCAGGTAATATATGATACCCATTTTCGGCAAGATATATTGCATCTTCCATCACTTCACTAAGGGAAAGTTTACCATAATCTTTATTTAATTTAACCAAGCCTGCTACTACACCTGGTATGCCAATTGTAGAGTATCCATAACTATTTTTGGGATGAGTCTCGGCATTGTAATTTTCTGGGACTTGGGTTGATGCGTCAACTCCCCTAACCTCGCCATTGGGTAGCTTAATTATTGCCTGTAGTCTGCCACCAATTCCACTCATACTTGGTTCTACTACACTTAAAACAAAAGCACTTGCTACGGCAGCATCAATCGCATTTCCTCCTTTTTTTAATATTTTTATCCCTGCTTCTGATGCTAATGGGTGTGCCGAACTAACTACACCGTTTTTACCTAAACCAAACTGAGATGGAGAATGTGTATCTTGATATGTACATGAGGTAATGATTACTAAGAAAAGAAATCTTAAATACATTAAAATATCTTAATACCTATCTAAAGAGATATAATATCCTTGATATTATGTAAACAAGAACACCATACATTGTACAAATAAGTGCTACCCTTAAACCTCCAGCAAAGACTGATGGAGATGCATTT
>CAJWTC010000048.1 GCA_913046795.1 uncultured Flammeovirgaceae bacterium
CGAGATCGAATTATTGGATGCTCCGTGATTGGTATGTCATCTCCGTATTTTTCGATAGCTTTTGAAAGGTTTTCTTTTATTGTTAACTCATCTTCGCAATGGGTTGTAATTATTGTCTCTGAATTTTTAAATATTTCATTCAATGCTTTCTCATTATCTACAAGCATATTACCAGTAGATGAACCCATAAAGATTTTTACACCACATACTTTATTCTTATCAAGTGCATTAAGCTCTCTCATATTGTTATTTGTTGCCCCCAGATAAAATGAAAAATTTGCATACGATCTCTCTCTAGCGATTTCATATTTCTTTTCAAGCTCACTAATAGTTGTAGCATTAGGGACGGTATTGGGCATTTCCATATATGTTGTTACGCCTCCAGCAACTGCGGCCAATGATTCAGTGGAGATCTCAGCTTTGTGTGTTAGGCCAGGCTCCCTGAAATGAACTTGGTCATCTATGAGACCAGGAATTAGATATAATCCCTCGGCGTCAATAGATTTATGTGAGTAATCAACATTTATATTTTTATCTATCTTCTCTATCCTTTTACCTTTTACTAAGACATCAGATACCAACCTAATATTTTCGTTAATTATAGTGGCATTTTTTATAAGAATTGCAGACATGTTAATTATCTATTTTATACAAATTTAATTTTTTAGAATTAATCTATTTTCTTTAATCTAATCTATTTTCTTTTTAAACTTCTTGTATACATTTGCGTATAGATTTCTATCAATATAATTATGAATATTTCTTCCTTCAATTCAGATGAATTCTCTAAGAGACACAACTCAATTTCAGAGGCAGAGGAGCATGAAATTCTAAAGCAGATTGGCTTCGATTCTACTGAAAGCCTTATAGATAAAACCATTCCAAATTCTATCAAGCTCAAAGGTGAAATGTCACTTGATGAACCAGAGACTGAGACAGAATTTTTGAAATCATTTAAGAAGCTAGTAAAAAAAAATAAAAAATTTAAGAGTTTTATTGGGATGGGGTACTACGATTGTATTACACCCTCAGTAATTAAAAGAAATATACTTGAGAACCCTGGTTGGTACACAGCTTACACGCCGTACCAGGCAGAGATAGCTCAGGGTAGGTTAGAGGCACTTATCAACTACCAGACTATGGTCTCAGACCTTACAGGTATGGACCTTGCAAATGCATCCCTTCTTGATGAAGGCACGGCCGCTTCAGAGGCAATGACAATGTTTTTTAGAGTAAGGAAGGGGCCAAAAAAATCTGCAAATAAATTTTTTGTATCCAATAAGACTTATCCGCAGACTATAGAGCTTCTAAAGACACGATCAGAGCCGCTAGGTATTGAATTAGTAATTGATGATATAGGTCAGTTTGATTATGCTGATGATTTCTTTGGTGCTTTAATCCAGTACCCAGATTCAGATGGAAATATTTATAGCCCTTCTTCAATTTTAGAAAAATGCAATTCAAAAAACATCTTTACATGTGTGTGTTCTGACTTGATGAGTTTAGTTTTATTCCAGCCTCCTGGCGAGTTGGGTGCATCTGCAGTTGTTGGAAACTCACAGAGATTTGGCGTCCCAATGGGATACGGAGGACCTCATGCAGCTTTCTTCGCTACTAAGGAAGATTTCAAGAGACACATACCAGGGAGAATTATAGGAGTAAGCGTTGACAAGTCTGGTAACCCAGCATATAGAATGGCTCTGCAAACTAGGGAGCAGCACATAAAGAGGGATAGGGCAACTTCAAATATATGTACTGCACAAGTACTTCTTGCCGTGATGGCTGGAATGTATTCCGTCTTTCATGGTAGGCATGGACTGATAAATATTGCAAAAAAAATAAACCATCTGACAAGGACTCTAGAAGTTGGACTCAAGGGGCTTGGGTTTAATCAGACTAATAAAACCTTCTTTGACACATTAAAAATTGAGGTTGGTGAAAAGGATAAACTAGTAATAAGAGAGATATCAGAGGAGGCTGGAATTAACTTTAGGTTTTTTGATACAGATCATGTGGGAATCTCATTTGATGAAACGAAAACACATAAAGATGTTTTAGATGTACTTGAAATTTTTTCAAGTTTATCAAAGAAAAATTTAGAGATTGATCTCGACGCTTTAGTGAACAAGGCCTTTGAAGAAAAGCAAGATTTTATAAGAACTTCTAGTTTTCTGGAGCATGACGTATTTAATAAGTTTCAGACTGAACATGAGATTCTTAGGTACATGAAGAGGCTAGAAAATAAAGATTTATCCTTGGTGCATTCAATGATTTCTCTTGGATCTTGTACCATGAAGTTAAATTCAACTACTGAGATGATTCCAGTCACATGGGATGAAATGAATTTACATCCTTTTGTACCAAGTAGTCAGTCCCTAGGTTACCAGGAGATGATAGAAAAATTAAATATATGGCTTTCAGAAATAACTGGTTTTTCGTCGTTGTCTTTCCAGCCTAACTCTGGAGCTCAAGGTGAATACACCGGTTTAATGGTAATAAGGGCTTATCACCTTGATATGGGAAATGATCAGAGAGATATCGCACTAATACCATCCTCTGCCCACGGAACAAATCCTGCATCTGCAATAATGGCTGGGATGAAAGTTGTAGTATTAAAGTGTGACAAGCACGGTAACATAGATATTGAAGACCTTAGAGAAAAATGTGACCAATATGCTGAGAGCCTAAGCTGTCTTATGATAACTTACCCGTCTACCCACGGTGTTTTTGAAGACCATATTGTAGAGGTTTGTGATTTAATTCACAAAAATGGTGGACTTGTTTATATGGATGGAGCAAATATGAATGCACAAGTAGGCTTAACTAATCCCCAAAAAATTGGAGCAGACGTATGTCACTTAAATCTTCATAAAACTTTCTGTATTCCTCATGGCGGAGGAGGTCCTGGTATGGGACCAATAGGCGTCGTTGAAAAATTAGTCAAGTTTCTTCCAAGAAATATCTTTTCGGATTTTGACCAGAATACAATCACTCCAGTTTCAAGTGCACCCTATGGCAGCGCAAGTATACTAGCTATTTCTTATGCTTATATCTCAATGATGGGGTCTAGTGGTCTTACAGATGCAACCAAGTTAGCAATCCTTAATGCTAATTACATTAGGTCTAGACTTGAGGAGCACTATCCGATTCTTTATAAGGGAGTAAACGGTACCAGTGCACATGAATTTATTATAGATTGCCGAGAATTTAAGTCTGACTTAGATATAGAGGTAGAAGATATTGCAAAAAGGCTAATGGACTACGGCTATCACGCACCAACCGTATCATTCCCTGTGCCTGGAACTATGATGATCGAGCCGACCGAGAGTGAGAATAAAGATGAGTTAGACAGATTTTGTGACGCAATGATTGAGATAAGGAAAGAAATTGAAGAAATTAGAAATGGTACATATGAAAGAGATAATAATGTTCTGAAAAATGCACCCCACACCCTTTCTGTAGTTACATCATCTTCTTGGGTGTATACCTATACAAGAGAAAAAGCTGCATTTCCTTTACCTTTTGTCTCAGAAAATAAATTTTGGCCTTCGGTAAGTAGAATCGATAATGCACATGGTGATAGAAACTTATTTTGTAGTTGTATTCCAGTTGAGGAATATTCTGAGTAGGTCCTTTTAAATATTTTCTTATTTTTGGATATGGATTTTCTTTTATTAGTTATTGGTTTACTTCTTTTAGCGGGTTTATCGTTTGTCATTTATAAGATGAATAATACATCCTTAGAAACTACATTGGAAGATAAGAACGAGGAGTTAGATAGGATGAAAGAGATATTGGGATTAGAATTCAAAAATCTTGCAAATGAAATTTTTGATGAAAAGACAAAAAAAATAAGCGAACTTAACAAAGAAAATCTCTCTAGTATCTTAAATCCACTCAGGGAAAATATAGAAAGGTTTGAAAGAAAAGTTGAAATATCAAATAAAGATTCACTCGAATTTAATGCCATTTTAAAATCGGAAATTAATCATCTGAAAAGCGAGACTTTGAAGATGAGAGATGATGCCAACAATCTGGCTAATGCCCTGAGAGGTGAGAGTAAAACACAAGGAAATTGGGGAGAGCAGCAGATGGAGACAATCTTGAATGCAGCTGGTCTTGAAAAAAACATTCACTATGAAAAAGAGAAAAATATAAAGACAGAAGACCTGGAGAATCAGAGACTTGACTACGTAGTGAAACTGCCAGGTGATAAGTGTATAGTAATTGACTCAAAAGTTTCATTAGTGGCATATGTGAATTATTACAACTCTGAGGATGAAGAGGATAAAAAGGTTTATCTGAAAGAGCACCTCAAAAGTATTAATAACCACATCACAACTTTATCTAATAAAAATTATCAAGATCTGGATATCAATCAACCCGATTACGTGCTTATGTTTATGGCAAATGAGCCAGCTTTTAAGCTTGCTGTTTTGGAAGATGTCAGCATCTATAACAAGGCAATAGATAAAAATATAGTAATGGTAACTAACTCGACCTTATTTGCTACCCTTAAAACAGTTGCTTACATGTGGAAACAGGATAAAGCAAATAAGAATGCTATCGAGATTGCCAGACAAGCCGGATCTCTCTACGATAAATTTCAATCTTTCTCAGAGGATCTGATAAAAGTTGGTAATAACATTAACACAACCAAAAATACGTATGAAGACGCAATGAAAAAACTTACTGATGGTAAGGATAATTTGGTAAGAAAAACTGAGAGGTTGAGAGAACTTGGAGCCAAGACAAGTAAAAAGATTAACCCTAAATTAGTTGATAGATCAAAATAATAATTATGGATAAAGAACTAAACTCGCTTGATAAAATTAATGTAGTAGGGGACAGAGTGCTTGTCAAACCAAGAAAGGAGTCAGAGAGATCAGATAGTGGCCTTTACCTTCCTCCTGGAGTCAAGGAGAAAGAAAAAATTCAGTATGGATATGTAGTTAAATCAGGTCCAGGATACCCAATACCCTTACCAGTAGATAACGACGAACCATGGAAATCAGAGGAAGAGAAAGTAAAATACGTACCTCTTCAGGTTAAAGAAGGGGACCTTGCTGTCTTTCTTCAAGGAGGGGCTTATGAGGTAATGTATCAAGGTGAAAAATATTTCATTGTTCCCCAGTCCTCTATTCTTATGATTGAGAGAGATGAAAGTCTATTTAACTAGACTTAGTAAATTCATTTATACTCTCTTCTATAATTTCACAGGATTCATCAACTTGACTTTCTGATATAACTAGTGGCGGCGCAAATCGGATAATATTTCCATGAGTTGGCTTAGCAATTAGACCATTATCTTTCATCTTTAGACAAATATCCCATGCAGTTGAGCTGTCCTCTTTATCATCAATTACAACAGCGTTTAATAAGCCCTTACCTCTAACCATCTTGACAAGATCATTTTTACCTTTAAATTTTTCTAACCTATCCCTAAACTGTTGGCCTCTAGAAAGGGCATTTTCAACTAAATTTTCTTCATGGATTACTTCAAGTGCAGATTTCGCCACTACACAAGCTAAGGGATTACCCCCATATGTTGAACCATGCTCTCCAGGTTTTATACACATCATTATCTCATCATCTGCAAGAACTGCAGAAACGGGTAGCACACCTGCTGAAAGAGCCTTCCCTAAAATAAGTATATCGGGCCTAGCATCTTCATAGTCAGTCGCTAACATTTTTCCGGTTCTGGCTATACCAGTTTGGACTTCATCAGCTATAAACAAAACATTATATTTATCACATAAAGTTCTTATCCCAGCAAGATACCCCTCATCAGGAACTACAACTCCAGCTTCTCCCTGAATAGGTTCTACCATAAAAGCACAGACATTTTTATCCTGAAAAGATTTTTCAAGAGCTGCTAAATCATTGTATGGAATTGTCTCATAGCCGGGCATGTATGGTCCAAAACCCTTGTAGGATAAGGGATCATCAGATGTAGATATTGCCGCCAGGGTTCTCCCCCAGAAATTACCATGAGCAAATATAATTTTAGCTTTATTCTCCTCTATTCCTTTAACCTCATATCCCCATTTTCTTGCTAATTTATTTGCAGTCTCCCCTCCCTCTACTCCCGTATTCATAGGCAGCACTTTATCGTATTTAAAGTATTCTGTAATAAATTTTTCATACTCACCAAGTGTGTCGTTGTAAAATGCTCTTGATGTAAGGGTTAATTTTTTTGCTTGGTCAGATAAAGACTGTATTATTTTTGGATGGCAGTGGCCTTGATTTACTGCTGAGTATGCTGACAGATAATCAAAATATTTTTTTCCTTCTACGTCCCAAACAAAAATTCCTTCTCCTCTTGAAAGGACTACTGGTAGTGGGTGGTAGTTATGTGCTCCGTATTTATCTTCTAATTCTATTGCTTGCTTGCTGTTATTTATCATTTTTTATAGATTTTGTATTATCAAAAATAGCAGAATAAGAAAAAATAAAAAATATTGAACAGGTTTGTTATTATTTTCAGTTTTACGATATTTGCGTGCTAATAAAAAAAACTATGTCTAAAGTTTGTCAAATAACAGGTAAGAGAGCGAGAGTTGGTAATAACGTCTCGAAGGCTAATAACAGGACTAAGAGATTGTTTTCGCCCAACCTGCACCTTAAAAGGTTTTATATTCCTGAAGAGGATAAATGGATAAAGATTAAAGTCTGTTCATCAGCTTTAAAATCAATTAATAAATACGGCATAAGTGCAGTTTTAAAAAAAGCTAAAGAAAAAGGAACATTATCTATCTAAGTCATGGCAAAAAAAGGAAATAGAATACAGGTTATACTTGAATGTACAGAGCATAAGAACTCTGGTCTAGCTGGAACATCTAGATATGTTACCACAAAAAACAAAAAAAATACTCCTGATAGGATGGAACTTAAAAAGTTCAATCCTATAATGAGAAAATATACAATTCATAAAGAGATTAAATAATGGCTAAAAAAGTAGTTGCTTCCTTAAGAGATAAATCTGGCGTTAAATATGCTAAATTAATTAGATCAGTTAAATCTGAAAAGACTGGAGCCTATGTATACAAAGAAGAGATTGTTATAGAGGACTATGTAAAAGAAATAATAGGAGGCAAAACACAGCAAGAAGTTATTGACGAGTTAAGAGCAAAAGAAAAAGAAGCTGAAAAAGCGAAATTAGAGGCTCAGGCTGCTGCTCCAAAAGAGGAAGCTCCAAAAGAGGAAGCACCTGCTGCTGAGGCAACAAAGGAGGAAGCTC
>CAJWTC010000049.1 GCA_913046795.1 uncultured Flammeovirgaceae bacterium
CTATTTTATACGGAGGAAGAATCATTGGTAAAATTGGTAATATTGAAGTTGCAGCTAAACAGGTTAAAACAAGAGAAACAGGTTTTGCTAACTCAGAAGATTTCTCTGTGCTTAGACTTAAACAAAATTTCCTCAAAGAAAGCAGCATTGGTGTTCTGTACACAAGAAGACACACCAATAAAGGAAAAGAGTTCATTCCTCCCCTGCAAGATAGGAATACTCTTGGGGTAGATTTAAGTTTAAATACATCAACCTTCCTAAAAAATAAAAACCTCCAGTTTCAGGCATTTGCAGTTATTCATAACCCTAACTCTCTTGATGAAGTTAGTAATAATATCTGGGACAGATCCGCTAGAGGACTTCGATTTAATTTCCCAAATGACCCGTGGTCAGGGAGTTTATCCTACAGAGAATTTGGAGTGTCTTACGATCCAGCTGTAGGCTTCTCTAGAAGGAACTCATTCAGGAGAGTAGAGCCAAGATTTAGATTTTCTCCTATTTTAGAGAATAGCTCTCTAATTAGAGAACTTCAGTGGGAGGTAAGCTTTGAGAATCTGATGAGCTTACAATGGAAGAAATTAACCCAAAATATAAGACTAACACCATTATCAATACGATTTGAGAGTGGTGATGAGATTTCATATCAAATAATAAGAAACTTTGAAAGACTTGAATATAATTTTGATATTCTAGGTGATAACTCAATAATTATCCCAATTGGAAACTATACCAACTGGTTACATCAAATTGAATTAGAGACAGCAAACTATAGAAAAATAGTATATGAGATTGAACTTAACGCGGAAGGGTTTTGGTCTGGTAACAGAACCGAATATCAAAACAACTTAACTTTTAGACCCTACCCAGGTATTAATTTAAACTTGGGCTATATCCATTCTAGAGTAAATTTAGAAGAAGGGAATTTCAAAACTAATCTAATTCGCTTCCTTGGTGACTTTGATCTCTCTCCTTTTATCTCATTCTCCTCAAACATTCAGTACGACGACATAAGCAAAGAGATAGGATTGAATAACAGGTTTAAGTATACCATCACTCCTGGATCCGATATCTACTTTGTATATAATCACAACTGGATTGACGATGCTGGAAAATATAAAACTACTTATATGATGGGTGCTAGTAAGATTACTTATACCCACAGGTTTTAATAAAAAATTTTTAAATTAAAGTATATTTATATATAATAATTAACTAGAATGAAGTCAATAAAACAATTCACTATAGCAGTTATTATTTTAATTTTTATACAATGTCAACAAAACCCCTCATCAGTACTAGACTACCGATGGAGCGAGGAAAGAGCATGGGAGTGGCACAAAGAGAATGGTTGGATGGTAGGTACAAATTTTAATCCAAGTACATCAATTAATCAATTAGAATTTTGGCAGGAGGATACATATGATCCAGAGACTATAGAAAGAGAGTTAGATTGGAGTGCTGAGTTAGGCATGAACATGCACCGAGTATATCTACATAATCTACTATGGGATCAGGATTCAATAGGGTTTTTAAAAAGAATTGAAAATTATTTAGAGATATCAGAAAGTAAGGGTATTAAAACCCTCCTTGTCTTATTAGATGATGTTTGGCACCCTATCCCAAAACTCGGGAAACAACCAGAACCTATCCCTTTTGTACATAACTCTGGCTGGGTACAGGCCCCCGGATCAGAAATATTAGGAGATAGCTTAAGACATGGTGAGGTAAAAAACTACATAAAAGGGATAATAAGTCATTTTTCTAGAGATGAGCGAGTGATTGGTTGGGACCTATATAATGAACCTGATAATGTAGCACCTCCTGACCCAAGGTATCCAGGAAGAGGACCTGAGGTAGAAAAAAAACATATTTATTCATTGTCTCTAATTAAAAAAGTTTTTTATTGGGCAAGAGAGGTAAATCCCTCTCAGCCAATGACTGTTGGATTGTGGAAGGACCCAGAGACTTGGATTAGTATCGATAGCCTCTCTGCAATTGATAGGTTTGTCATCTCTAACTCAGATGTAATCTCTTTCCATGCGTACGGTAACTTGGAGGAGACAAGGAAGAAGATAGAAGACCTTGAGCAGTTCAAAAGACCGCTTTTATGCACAGAATATTTAGCAAGGGGCCAAGAAAATACTTTCCAAAAAATACTTCCAATCTTTAAAGAAAAAGAAATAGCAGCAGTAAACTGGGGATTTGTGGCAGGAAAGACAAATACTGTATTTCCGTGGTCCTCATGGGATGAAAAGTTTGACTCTTTACCAAAGATTTGGCACCACGACATATACTTACCAGATAAAACACCTTTCGACCAGGAAGAGATAGATTTCTTAAAAGAAATATTAATAAAATAATTAACCCAATACTATGAAATATCTACTAACAGTAACCACCTACTTTCTCTCCCTTTCTATAGTAAACGCCCAAAATGAAGTAATTCCCCTTTACCCTGAAGGCGTAAAGTGTGGCAACGAGTTACCTGCAGTTACTGATTATGATGAGAGTGGAAGGATTTTTAAGAAGGTAGTTGATCCTGAGATATGGCATTACCCTTCTGAAAAAAAAGATAAAACACAGACGGCTGTTCTCGTAATTCCGGGTGGTGGCTACTGGGGCCTTTGGTTTGATAAAGAGGGTGTAGATGTAGCTAAATGGTTAAATAATATAGGCGTTTCAGCTTTCGTTTTGAAACATAGAGTACCTCACTGGGAATCTGACGATTGTAGAAGTAAAGTTGCCCTTTCAGATGCCCAGAGAGCGATGAGAATTATAAGAGCGAAATCTAAGAAATGGGATATAAATCCTAACAAAATTGGTGTTTTAGGATTTTCGGCCGGTGGTCATTTAGCATCAACTTTGTCCACCCACCATGATAATGGATTAGATCTTTCAGAACTTGAAATTGATAAAACAAGTAGTAGACCAGACTTCTCAGTTCTCGTTTATCCTGTAGTAACAATGAGATATCCTCACACTCATTTTGGGTCCAGAAAAGACTTACTAGGTGAAATTCCATCAGAGGAACTTGTGACTTACTTCTCAAATGATTTACAAGTGAGAAGAGATACTCCACCTGCAATCTTAATTCATACTGATGCGGATAAAGTAGTTCCTCCAGAAAATAGTATTAATTACTACTTAGCACTAAGAAAATTTAATATCCCTGCAGCACTTCACATTTGGGAAGGCGGCACACATGGATTAGGTCTAGCTGAAAATTTTGATGGTGCATTTAAGAATTGGCCAGAGACAGTAAAAAATTGGATGGTAGAGAGAGGTCTATTAACATCACACTGAAATAAATCTTGGTAAATAATAATTATTTTATAATCAATCTAATAAAGTAATATAATATTTTCCTTTTCCCAAACTGAATTCACCTTCCTCAAGGCCTTTAATATTATCTAAAACTCTATCTGAATCACTTAAAACTAGTTTTTGTGATTGAGTTAATTGAATTGATATGTGTGCAACAGTTTTATAAGGTATATTAAATTCAAATATGTATCCCTTATCTGTTTTTTCCCAATTAGAAATTATTTCTCCGTAAGGTGATATATATGTAGATTTAACATAATTAAGTCCATTGGGAGTAAATGGATTTAAGATAAATTCCTTAAATCCAGGAAAATCAGGATGGGGTCTTATACCACCAAGCCACCTATAATACCATTCTGTAACTACCCCAAACATAGGATGAGAATTCGAAAAATAGTTATCGCTCTCTTTCCATGTCTCCCATATACTAGTAGCTCCCTGATTAATCATATATCCCCAGCCTGGATAATCAGTGCTATTAACAACATCAAAAACAATCTGGGGGGAAATATATTTTGAGATAGTTTCTAAAATGTATTTTGTTCCAAATATACCAGTAGAAAAATGACCTGAGGGACCATCTTGTAATGCCATCAATAGAGAATCTTTAGCCGCCTCAATCTCATCATCAGGAATTATTTCATGGTATAGTAATGAAGAAAATAAAGTCTGACGGTTAATATCACCTTTAACCTGCTTATCCCAGAATCTAGATTTTACTATTTGTTTAAGTTCCTTTGATAGGTTATCATATTTTTCTTTGTTCTCATTATTTCCTTGTAATTTTGAGAAAAGGCTCATAATTCTTGCCGTCTGAAGATAATGAAGGGTTCCAGTTAACTCTACAGGCACAGGATATAGTGACTCATGATCACTAAGGCCAGCATCAACAACTCCACTTGGATGAATCCTAGCTACCTTGTCCATCCACTCATTGTTAAAGGAATAAAGTTCTTTAATAATATCTAAGTCATTGTAGTAGAGATATAGATAATACTGAGTCAGAAGAAAAGATGACTCCCAGCTTAACCCACAATATTTTATCCCAACATATGGTGCAGTATCAACAAAAACAGAATCGTTTATAGCATCTACCCAATCGTAAATTGTTTTTCTATAGATTGATTGCATATCAAAATTATAGATAAATGATTCACTAGTAGCATTTAAATCACCTCCATATCCAAACTTTTCTCTAGCTGGACAATCTGACTGAACACTAACAAGATTTGATAAGAATGTTCTTTCTACTGCCTCTTGAATTGAATTCAAGAGTTCTGAAGAGGTGTTAACATAATTGTCATTACGAACATTTGTATGAAGAAATAAACCAACTACTTCATTTTGAAGTGGCTTATTTACTAATCCATCAATTTCTAAATACCTGTAAGAATGGTAAGTGAATTCAGGTCTATACCAAATACTCGTATCCTCACCAACTACATAACTCCCACTCTGTGATGCGATATCAGGAGCACCAGGTCCTCCAACACCTTTTCTCTTGATTTGCCCTGTTACTGCTGTCATAGGATTTAGAGTTTTATCCTCGTAAATTCTTTCACCCAATCTAAAAGAAATTTTATCACCTTTATTCCCACTAATTTTTAATTTATATGTCCCCGTAAAGTTTTCACCCATGTCAACGATCCATTTATTTCTACCTACAGAGTATATCTCTTTGGGGATAATCTCTTTAACTATCTGTACAGGAGGGAAAAAAGCTTTCTCTAGTTTACCTTCAGGTGGCTCTGATACCTGAACATGATCCCAAGAAGAATCATTAAAGGTTGGATGCTTCCATTTTTTTATTTCTTTTCTTGCGTCGTAATGAGAGCCTAAATAAACGCTGTTCTTAATTATTGGACCATATGAATACTTCCACGAAGAGTCAGAAACTATTTCCTCTGTTTGTCCATTTTCATATGTTATGATTAGCTTAGAAATAAATTTTGGCTTCCCTACATTCAGTTCATTTCTTAAGTTAATTCTACCCCACATCTTAAGTGGGAGCGGATTATAAAAACCATTTCCAATTGTAATATTTAATGAATTTTTTCCATTTTTAATTAGAGATAAAACATCGTACTCACTGTAATATATTTTTTTAGAGTAATCGGTCCATGCAGGATCTAAAATATTTTTACCAACTGAATTTTCGTTAATGTATGCAAGGTAATAACCTGCAGAAGTAATATATAACTTTGCACTATTTATTCTATTTTTTACCTCAAACGTTTTCCTGAAAATTGGTGCGGGACTATCTAAATAAAATAATGAGTCATTATCTGGTAATTTATTATTGTCTTGAATCCATTTAGCAGAACCATCTAAGAATAAATTTGATTCATTATATGATTTATTTTTGTCACACGAAATCAAAATGATAAATGAAAATAATAAGACTGATAAATTTTTCATATTGATGATTTACAAAAATGACTACAACTTAATAATCCTGAAAAGGTATATTTCTGTCTTTTTACCTTTTTATTATGACCTTAATTTTATTCAATTCTTTTTCAGCAACTACCTCTAGAAGGTATATACCCTCCATGAGGTTAGATACCTCTATATCCAATCTATCTTTTACCTTGCTAACAGATCTTGGCTTAAATTGCTTACCGCTAATGTCAATAAAGTAAAGATCTTTAACCTCTAGCCCAGGCTTAAGAGTAACCGTTAGTTTATCATCTGTAGGGTTAGGATAAATGCTATAAATAAAAGTTGTATTCTCTGTAAATAGTGGCCTAGGGTCTCCGCATACATCCCCAACTCCATTATTATTGTAATCTTCCTGACCTGGGTTTGAAACTAGTCGACAATTATCTTCAAAATCATAAATTCCGTCACTGTCTTGATCAATTTCATTTAGGTTATCAACATTACCATCATTGTCAGAGTCTAGATCAATATAATTAGGGATTCCATCATTATCATCGTCAGAAAGCGGGATATCTTCTGATAAATCGTTCATTCCATTTTTATCCACATCTGCAAAACCATCATCTTCAGAGTTAATTACACCATCAAAGTTAGTATCAAGTAGACCATTGCCACTCTCTATAACATCAAAGACACCATCATCATCACTATCAATATCTTGGTGATCAGGAATCCCGTCTCCATCTGTATCTAGAAAATCATGTTCTGATTCATATGTTGTATTTCCATCCATTTCAATAACTGAGAAAAGTTTGGAGTTGTCATGCATTCCATTTTTATCTACATCTACATAACCCGAGTCATCTTGATTTAATACTCCGTCATCGTTAGTGTCTAATCTTCCATTACCAGATTCTATTACATCATAAACTCCGTCATTATCAGAATCAATATCTAGGTAATCTTGTAATCCATCACTGTCAAAATCTGTCTCTCCTTCCCTGGCATCTGAAATTCCATCATTATCTAAATCTATATCGCACACGTCTCCCACTCCATCTCCATCGGTATCCAATTGATCAGCATTTGGAATTGTTGGACAGTTATCATTTTCATCAGCTACTCCATCATTATCACTATCATTATCGCAAGCATCACCTA
>CAJWTC010000050.1 GCA_913046795.1 uncultured Flammeovirgaceae bacterium
CCCCTTAAATCCGTGACATATCATTCCTGTACCACCACCAACATTACCCTCTTCAACCTCTCCAGATCTTGAGTTATCAAGTGCACTGAAGGCATGCTCTTTTTTAACATGAAATCCATTGATGTCATTTAACGAACCGTCATAAGTCTCTGCTACTACTGGAAGTGACCAAAATAAATCCTTGATATTATATAAGCTCTTAAATAATTTATTTTTATAAATCCATTCTATTGTAGCATCTCTCACCACTCCCACACTATGAGTATTTGTGATCATTACTGGTCCCTCTAAAAACCCAGACTCTTCTACCCAGGTCGTTCCCGTCATCTCTCCATTACCATTAAGAGAGTACCACCCTGCAAATACTGGATCGTATTTTTTTCCTCTTGGAAGGATTGAGGTTACTCCTGTTCTTACAGGCCCCTCTCCGACTCTTAAATCACCATCCCCTCTAATTATAGTCTCATGACCGACAAGGACCCCATCAACATCAGTGATCGAATTATATTTTCCTGTTTTCCCAGAGAAAGGTATCCCTAAGTCTCTTGCTCTTATTTTGTCTTGTGATTTTAAGTCAAAATTTAGTAATGATATTAGAATTACTAAAAAATAAATTTTCATACTTTATGATTTTTAATATAAATCTAATAAAAACCTTTGATTGTTATCATAGGAATTAGAGTGATAAAAGCCAAAATCTTTGACAGGGCAATTGGATTAAAGTTTAAATTTTATTTATATTGAAATCTTTAAAAAAAATAACTTATGAAATATATTTTACATATAGTGAGTTTTCTATTTGTTTTCTCCCTACAAGCACAAAAAAACAAAAACGGTACTATTTATGATGAGCATCCAGGAATTGATCTGATAGCCTCTTTCCATGAAGCGTATGCTTCTGGTGATATTGAAATGGCATCTTCTATTTTACATGATGATGTCAAATGGTATGACGGAAATTCTCAGACTAAAAATGACGAAGGAGGTTCTAAGAATAGAGTTATAAATAATATCAAATGGTTTAGAGACTATTTTGATTACGTTTCTTTCAAAGATACTGAGGGAGCTTATCCTGATATGTTAGAATACAAAGAATCTGGAAACTGGGTTCAGTCATGGTTTCGTGTTTACGGTGTTCATAAAGAGACAGGCGTAGAACTTGACCACAATGTCCTTAGAGTCTACAGATTAAACGATGACGCATCAAAAATTACTGCTATTATTGAGTATAGTAATAAATTGAATTTTAGTATGATCGGTGATGCGAGATCTGACAGAGAGAACGGTACTATCTATGTTAGTCATGAAAATATAAATACGGTTAGGAAAGCTATGTATGCTTTTTTAAATGGTGACGCAGACAAGGCGTATAGCTTCTTTCATGAGAATTCAAGGTTTCATGACATTAACGAGGAGGATGTAATGACCTTTGATGAAATAAAGGCTAGAGATAATAAGATATTTGCCAATTGGACTATGACTTACTTAGATGAATCTGGATACCCAGATTACCTTGAGTATGACTGGAGAGACAGTAACTCAGTTCAGTCTTGGTGGGATATGGGTATGAGGAGAAACTCTGATGGTAAGGAAGTTGTGTTAAAGGTTTTATTTATCGACTGGTTTGGTGATGATGGAAAAATTGTGAGAAGATTCCTTTACTGGAACGCATCACTTTTAAAATAATTTTTTTTAAAACCGATTAAAAAAGGGTGTTTTACACCCTTTTTTTTATATATTTATTTTATGGATTGTGAATGCAAAAATTGTGATTGTACCTCAACATGTGACGAATGCACATGTTGTGACTGCTAGTTTTTAGTTTTTTTAATTATTAAATCAACCTAAACCGTTTATCTATATAAGTAATGAGATTTCCATTATTAATTATTTTACTTTCATTTCTATTTATCTCCTGTGAAGAGGAAGATAACTCACCCTTTTATGTTGCAAAAAACGGGATAACAATAAAAGCTCGAGATTGGGTTACTGTAGGAACTACCGCAGAGCTTAACGGAGTAACTTACACCGCTGTTGATTTAGCTTCACTTAAGGAATGGGTAGAGGATGACAAAGATCCGAGTAAAGTAGTTACAACTAAAGTAGAAACCTCTTACAGTTCAGCAGTTGCAGGCCTATTTTTGACAACAGGGAAGGAAATTAAAGGTATCGAGGGTTGGGATGTCAGTAACTGGACTTCTATGCAAGGAATATTTTATTCTTCTGAACCAGTTAATGCAGATTTAAGCGGGTGGGATGTTTCTCAAGTAATAGATATGCAATTATTTATGCGTTTGGGAGATGTAAATATTAATATCAATAATTGGGATGTAAGTAATGCTACAGATATGTCGAAAATGTTTTTTTGGTATAATAATCCAGATCTTGATTCAGGTTATATGGAAGGAATGGATTTAAGTGGATGGGATGTTTCTAAAGTTACCAAATGCTCTCTTCTAAAACTCTTTTTTGATGGTAATAATTGGCCGGAATCTAAAAGACCAAACTTCTTGGTCGACTGTGATTAACTCAGTAATATCACGTAATAAACTTTACCAAGAAAAGTTTCTGACTACAATAAAAACTTAGTGGATTAGTATATTTAACTTGCGTTGGTTTTACAGTAAAACCTTTGGTCTATATTAAAATTATTTAAATAAAATAAATGAGATTTTTTTTATTTATTACTATATCTTTAGTTGCTCGTAATGTAAATTCCCAAACTATTTTACCATCTTTCTTAGCTGTTCATAATCAAAAATCAGTAGATTGGACACCTTCTAATGTGACCTCTTCGGGTTGGGTTGATGCGAGTGACTCTGAGAGCTATACTGCAAGCGGCACAACTCTCACTGGTGTGACTGATAAGTCTGGGGTCTCTTCCCTAGAAGTTAACGGAACTCCAACAATTATATCGGGAGGATTAAATGGTTTGACTGTATTTGATTTTAGCGGAACCTCTGAAAATATTATGAATAATATTTCAGGAGGGTATGTTCCTCATACAGACGGTAGTGGCAACCACTGGGCTATAGGAATTTTTCTTGCTGATAATGTTGATAATAAAAGAGATTCATTCTGGAGTTTCGAAACAAATTCATCTCCAGTAAGAGATTATTCAGTCTCATCATCCACAAGTAGTAACTCCTGGCCTGGTGAGTTAGATTTAGATGGGTTAGCTAATAATAGAATATCGTCTAGTATTGGTAATTCAAAAGATTGGTCTGCAAGTGCTTCTATTGATAATTGGCATATAGTTGTAGCAATTTTTAATAAGACAGGAAATAGGGTTCAAGTGAGACTAAATGGTGATTATGTAGTAAATGTTTCAGATTACGATAACTCTATCCAGACAAATCAACAACTAAGATTAATGAGAAATAGAGGTAGTGTTCATCTAGATGGAAGGTTAGCTGAGTTTATTTCAGTTAAAGATATTCCTGGAACTGGTGGTACTGATATCTCTGATGTTGAGAAAGCGGAGGGCTATCTTGCACATAAGTGGGGACTAACCGGAAATCTTCCAGTTAGTCATCCTTACAAAAGTTCAGCTCCAACTAACTGATTATAAATGCAATTCTTGTAGCTTGGATTAATTGATTAATACATTTAGATTTGCTCACCAAATTTTTTGGGCTCTTAGCTCAGTTGGTTCAGAGCACCTGCCTTACAAGCAGGGGGTCGCTGGTTCGAATCCAGCAGGGCCCACAAATTAAAACCCTATCCAGAGTAGGGTTTTTTAATTTATAGAATTTAGATTTGGGTATGCTTCAGCTGTATAAAATCATTTTCATATCTTTTTTCCCTCTTATTTTTATTAATGATGATAATGGTGATGTTCAAACACCCTCACTTAAGCAGGTATTTAACTCAAAGTTTAAAATTGGAGTCGCTCTAAATAAAAATCAGATCAGACAAAGACAACAAAAAGAGAATGAGCTTATAAAAAAAGAATTCTCATCCCTTACCGCAGAGAATGTAATGAAGTGGGAAGAGATTCATCCAAAAAAAGGTAGGTATAATTTCAAAATCCCTGATCTCCTCGTTAGTTTATCTTTATATAACAATCAAGACCTAATAGGCCACACACTGGTCTGGCATAATCAAATTCCCCAGTGGGTAACAAGAGAAGGGGATGGTTCATTTGTAAATAAAAATACTCTGTTAAAAAATATTGATGACCATATCTCGGCGGTTGCAGGTAGATACAAAGGAAAAATTAGAGGTTGGGATGTTGTAAATGAGGCAATACTTGATGACGGAAGTTATAGAGAGAATGATTTCTATAATATTTCTGGTGAGGAATATATTTTCAAATCTTTTGAAATTGCTAATAGAATTGACCCAGAAGCAGAGTTGTATTATAATGACTTCAGCATGTACAAACCAGAAAAATGTAATGCTGCAGTCCTATTAGCTAATAAAATTCGAGAAAGAGGCCTGCGTATTGATGGCATTGGCCTACAGGCACACTGGGGGTTAGACTACCCATCAATAGATGAAATTGAGAAAAGTATTCTTACAATTCATGAGGCAGGATACAGGGTTCATTTCACGGAACTTGATATAGATGTGTTGCCTAATATGTGGGAGATTGAGGGAGCAGACTTGTCTGATAATTTTAAGTCTAATGATCAATTAAACCCTTACAAGTCATCACTTCCCGATAGCATATCTAGCCTTTTGTCCGATAGGTATTCTGAGATATTTAAATTATTTAGTAAGCACAGCGACAAAATTGATAGGGTAACTTTCTGGGGTTTGTCAGATGGATACAGCTGGAAAAACGATTGGCCGGCAAAGGGAAGAACAAATTACCCACTACTCTTTGATAGAGAGAATAACCCAAAGCAGGCCTATATGGATATAATAAGACAGTTTAGTGTAAAGTAATATTATTATCATATCTTTAATTTAGATGAGTAACTCACAGATATTATCGGTCAGAGAAAAAATTGGGTATAGCCTTGGTGACTTAGCAGCGAATCTTGTATTTCAGACTCTTATCACTTACCTAGCATATTTCTATACTGATATCTACGGGCTGACGTCAGAAGATTCCTCTTTCATAATTTTGACTGTAGGGCTTATTGCCGCCTTTTCCTTTAACCCTCTAATAGGAGCAATTGCTGACAGGACAAATTCAAGATGGGGCAAATTTAGACCCTGGGTTCTATGGACCTCAATTCCTCTTGGTGTTATATCTTTACTTGCCTTCTCAACTCCTGAGTTCTCATATAAGGGTAAGTTTATCTACGCCGTGATAACATATACAGTCTTGCTCTTTCTCTATGCAGCTAATAACCTTCCATACTCTGCATTAAGCGGTGTCATTACTGGAGACATGAAGGAGAGAAACAGCATGTCATCATACAGGTTTGTTGCCGTTATGGTTGCCCAGTTTTTTGTTCAAGTGTTTATGTACCCTATAATTTTAAAAGTAGGTGATGGTGATAAAGCTCTTGGGATTGAGACTGTAATGACATATTTAGCGGTTATTGGTACAGTGATGTTACTCATAACCTTTTTCACTACAAAGGAGAGGATTATCCCCAAACCAGAACAAAAATCAAGTTTAAGAGATGATGTCTCTGACCTAACTTCCAATCTCCCCTGGGTAATCATGTTGTGTGTCACAACTCTTTTATTCATCACGCTCTCGATGAAAGGTGGTGCCTACTTATACTATTTCGAAAATTACGTTAGCGAAGATGCTCTTACATTATTTATCAAGCCAATAATCTCTTTCCTTTCATTGATAGGGTTAAACTTTTTTGGAGAAGATCCAGTATCTGCAGGTTTCGGACTATTCAACGCCGGAGGTATAATCTTTATGATAATTGGAATTTCATTCTCTAAAGGTCTGGCTGATAAGTATGGCAAGAGAGATGTCTTCTCTGCAGCTCTATTTATATCGACTCTATTTATTGCAGTATTTTATTTTTTTAATCCTAAAAACTTGAGTTATATGTTTTTGTCTCAGGTTATGCATGGTTTCTTCTATGGTCTAACCATCCCACTACTTTGGGCCATGATTGCTGATGTAGCTGATTACTCTGAGTGGAAAAATAACAGAAGAGCTACAGCCATAATTTTCTCTGCGATGATGGTAGGCCTTAAGGGAGGCCTTAGTATTGGAGGTGCTCTGGTTGCATCTATTCTTGGTTACTACGGTTACGAACCAGGTATTGAGCAGGCTGCAAACACACTTTCAGGAATAAAAATGTTAATCAGTATTTTCCCCTCAGTCCCATTTCTTTTCTGTGTGCTATTACTTTTGTTCTATGAGATAGATAAGAAAATGGAATCAAAGATTGAGATGGATTTAAAGAGAAATAGATAGATGGCAGAAGATAACATTGACTTTAATGATTTGAGAAAGAGGGCAGTATCTCAACCCCTA
>CAJWTC010000051.1 GCA_913046795.1 uncultured Flammeovirgaceae bacterium
GGAATAAATTTTGTTTTATATTATGCACCTCAAATTCTTGAGTCAGCAGGTTTTGGAACCTCAGACTCACTTATGAGTTCAATATCAATAGGCTTTATTAACCTTATTTTTACATTAATAGGAGTGAGGCTAATTGATAGTTTTGGTAGAAAATTTTTAATGTATGTAGGATCTATAGGCTACATTGTTAGTTTAATTTCTATAGGATCCTGTTTTATTTTAAACTTAAATTCTGATATTTTATTATTTTTTATCTTATTGTTTGTTGCATCGCACGCTGTGGGTCAGGGTGCTGTGATATGGGTATTTATATCTGAGATTTTTCCAAACTCAGTAAGGGCTAAAGGACAATCTTTTGGAGCAGGTATTCACTGGGTATTTGCTGCGTTAATAACTGCAGTTACCCCATACGTAATTGAACTTTTGGGTAACAATCCAGGGTTATTATTTTTCTTTTTTGGAGGAATGATGGTATTTCAGTTGCTATTTGTATTTAATACAATGCCTGAGACTAGAAAAACATCTTTAGAAAAGATGAAACTTTAGACTTAGTTTTGTCCCTTTCTTTCTTACTGAATATTTTTCTGAAAAGCATCATTACTGGATCGTAATACCTATCAACTACTCTTTCTTTAAGAGGTATTATAGCATCGTCAGTTATTTGAATACCTTCAGGGCAGACTTCAGTACAACACCTAGTTATATTACACATTCCAGAACCGTGTTTGTCTTTTATATCTCCAATCCTATCTGCTCTGTCCATGGGATGCATTTCTAGACTAGCTAACCTTGCCATATATCTTGGACCAGAAAAATTTTCTTTACCCTCATTATCTCTAATAACATGACACATATTCTGACACAAATTACACTCAATACATTTCCTGAACTCTTGAACCCTTTCAACATCTTTCTGCATCATCACAAAACCCTTCTTTTTATCTTCCTCAGAAGGTGAGAAAGGTGTTATTTCTTCATTCTGTTTATAATTCCAAGAAACATCAGTAACTATATCTCTAATGACAGGAAATGACTTTAAAGGTGTGATTGTCAAGGTCTGATCTTCTTCAAATTCATTCATTCTTGTCATACAACCTAGTCTAGGTTTTCCATTAATTTCAATGCTACACGAACCGCATTTTCCGGCCTTACAATTCCATCTACAGGCTAAGTCATTAGCCTGATCAGCCTGAATCCTGTGAATTACATCCAGGACAACCATTCCCTCAGATACTTCACATTGGTAGCTAACTAACTCTCCTCTTTCGTCATCACCCCTATAAATTTTAAAGTTTCTTAAACTCATACTTTTGGCATTATTTTTTCGTGATCAATTTTTACTTCTATTTCAAGCTCTTCTATTGAGGCATTAGCGATCCTTTTTAACTCTGGGTCTGCATTTCCTCTCTTTTCTTTTATTGTCTCCATCTTCCCATCTTTCCCTTTTCTATTTATTATGTTGTATTCTAACCAATTTTTATTTTCATCAGGAAAGTCTTCTCTAGTGTGCGCACCTCTGCTTTCTTCCCTTAACAGGGCAGATTTAGCAACAGCTTCAGAGGATATTAAGAGATTTCTAAGAGCGAGAGCTTCGTGCCATCCAGGATTAAACTGACTTGATCCAGCAGCCTTAACTTCCTTGAACTCACCTTTCATTTTATCTATTTTACTTATGCCATCTACTATCTCATTTTTCGTTCGTATTATACCAACGTTATATTGCATATTTTTTTGAAGGTCTTCATGTATTAGGTAAGGATTGTTACCCTTCTCTCTATTTAATATAGAGGTTGCACTCTGAATAATTCTTTTTATATCTTTATCATCCACCTTAGGCATTCCCTTAATTTTCCTTGAATATTTTGCAGCCTCGACACCAGACAAATTTCCAAATACTAGTAAATCAGATAAGGAATTACCTCCTAGTCTATTTGCACCATGCATTCCACCTGCTGCCTCTCCACAGGCAAATAAACCTTCAACCGTTGTCATTGATGTCTCTGCTTCCACCTTGATTCCACCCATGAAGTAGTGACAAGTAGGACCAACTTCCATAGGTTGTTTGGTGATATCAAGTTCAGCCAATACCTTAAACTGGTGATACATCGAAGGAAGTTTTTTCTTTATGTCTTCTGCAGACCTTTGGGTAGCAATATCTAAGTATGCTCCACCGTGTTCTGAACCCCTTCCAGCTTTAACTTCAGTATTGATTGCTCTTGCAACGACATCTCTGGTCAGAAGTTCTGGAGGTCTCCTC
Source organism: uncultured Flammeovirgaceae bacterium (assembly GCA_913046795.1). Classification (GTDB taxonomy): domain Bacteria; phylum Bacteroidota; class Bacteroidia; order Cytophagales; family MED-G16; genus MED-G16. The sequence continues at coordinate 2,258 of CAJWTC010000051.1, forward strand.
GCTGTTTTATCTCCTTCGAGCCATCTTGCTGCCTCTTCTTCAGTATCTGCAGTTTCATTTGCAAACTTTTCAGGTATGTAATCAAACATAAATCTTTTCCCTTCACTATTTTTTAATATTCCACCTTCACCTCTTACACCCTCCGTAACGAGAATACCCTTAACTGATGGTGGCCACACCATGCCTGTAGGATGAAATTGATTAAACTCCATATCAATTAGTTCGGCTCCAGCCTCGTAAGCCATACCATAACCATCTCCTGTATACTCCCAACTATTAGAGGTGACTTCCCAAGATTTTCCTGCACCTCCAGTAGCAAAGATCAGAGACTTTGTCTCAAAGATTATGAATTCTCCGGTCTCCCTGTACATGCAGACAATACCAGAAACTTTTCCTGACTCGTCTTTTAAAATATCGAGGGCGGTACACTCCATCTGTATGTCTATACCCTGGTGGATACCGTGGTCTTGTAGAGTTCTAATCATTTCTAGACCTGTTCTGTCTCCAACATGGGCCAATCTAGGATACCTGTGACCTCCAAAATTTCTTTGATTTATTAAACCATCTCTGGTCCTATCAAAAACTGCACCCCAGTGCTCTAACTCTCTAACTCTTTCCGGAGCATTTCTAGCATGTATCTCAGCCATCTTCCAATTGTTAAGCATTTTACCACCCCTCATAGTATCTCTGAAGTGTATTTTCCAGTCGTCTCTTTCGTCAACATTTGCTAGGGCAGCGGCCATACCACCTTCGGCCATAACTGTATGAGCCTTACCAAGTAGTGACTTGCAAACTAAGCCTACTCTAATATCCTCTTCCTGTGAAGCAGCAATAGCTGCTGAAAGGCCTGCGCCTCCTGCTCCAATAACTAGAACATCGAACTGTAATCTTTTAATTCCTGATATATCTAACATAATCTATAATCCCCAAGTGTTAATGTCATTAATAATTCCCATAGAAACAAGTCTAACGTACACATCAGACAGTCCAACCCATACAAGGCTAAGCCATGCGAAGGTTTGGTGTCTCCTGTTAAGAAATGATACGATTTTCCAGCTGCTATGGTTTACTTTATCTTTATATAAGCTACAAGAGTAGCAATCTAGATCTCCACCTACTAGATGTCTTATTGAATGGCAGCCAAATGTGTAGCAACCAAGAAGAATAGGATTAAGAGTTAAAACGAAGGTTCCTACCCCAAACCCAAGTCTTCCATCGTTAAAAAAAGCAAGGAATGCGTCGTAGCTAAGGATGAATATAAATATCACAGCGAAATACATTGCGTACCTATGAATATTTTGAAAAATCAACAAGCCCCTTTCACCATCATACTTGTTACCAGAATTGAATGCGTTAATATTACCATTGGTTATTGCAGAGACTTTTGATGGTATACCTTGAATTGGTTGAACAGCGCAGGCAGGTGGATTAAGCGAAAATGCTCTGTAATATGCCTTCCTATAATAGTAGCATGTAAATCTGAATGATAGTGGAAATATCAATATGAGCCATGCTGGAGACTGGCCTGGTAACCAAGACAGCCATTCAGGCCACGAGCCAAGCAAAGAATGGTACATTGGTGGGACACCTGGTTTAGTAGGATCGATATAGACAGTTGGTGAGTAGAAAGGTGATAGGTATCCACCAAATCCCTCATTACCTCCGCTCCACCAGAAGTGTTCTCCTTGCCAAGCGGCCCATGTGGAGTATATGACAAAACTCAGCAATCCAAATAGAACCAGCATTGGTGAGATCCACCACTTATCTTCTCTTAATTTATCTGTTAGTAAGTTCTTTTTTAGTAACATTTAATTTTAATAAATCTTAGCAAAGATATACTCCGATTTTTTTTGTAACAACAAATATTTGATAAATAAATTGGTATAATTAAAGACCTAAAAATCTTTAAAATTAATCGTTTAAGAAGGTTTTTTATTAAAATTTAAAATTATTAATTTTTTTTTGAGTTATATTAAATTTATGATGATTTACAAATCTAAAAATCATCAAAATGATAAAAGTTTTGCTTATTAAAAGTAATAAAAAGAAAATTTCGTTTTTAATTTAAAAATATTATAAATGTTAGGCTATTTTAATATAATAGCTATATTTGATAATATAGTTATGATGATAAAAGCGATACGCCTATTTTACCTTTTTTTTATTGCTTTCTTAACTACATATTCCTATTCATTTTCACAGAAATCCATTACGGGTATCGTATATTCCTCAACTGATTCAGAACCGCTCGTAGGAGTAACTATAATGGTAAAGGATAAAAGTGTTGGATCAATCAGTTCTATAGATGGATCTTTTTCCTTGAATCTATCTGAAGATGACAAGGTGATCACAGCATCTTTTGTTGGTTTTGTCACACAGGATATTACTATTGGAAATCAGTCTATGGTATCAATATACCTTGAAGAAGATATTACACAGTTGGGAGAGGTTGTGGTGACGGCATTAGGTTTTAAGGAGGAAAGGGATAAATTAGGTCTTACTGCATCAAAAGTAGAGGGAGATCAAATTTCTAGATCTGCAGAAACAGGTCTTATTAACGGTATGGCTGGGAAAGCATCGGGACTTAGGGTTACTAGAAGTTCGGGTGATCCGGGTGCAGGCTCTCACATCCAGATACGTGGACCCGTAACAATAACGTCCTCACTTCAACCTCTAATTATACTTGACGGTGTTCCAATAGATAATTCTACTGGCTCCTCTGCAACATCTGGCGTAGTTTCACAGTCAAGACTAAACGATATAAACCCTAACGATATAGAGTCAATTCAAATATTAAAAGGTGCCTCTGCTGCTGCCCTCTGGGGAAGTCAAGCAGCAAAGGGTGTTATATATATCACTACTAAAAGCGGAGAGAAGGGACAGAGACCTAAGATTTCATTTAGATCTGTATATTCTGTTGACCAAATTAACTCGAGACATCCACTACAAAATACTTTTGGCCAGGGAGATAACGGTTCATTTAACCCTAACTCAACTAGGTCCTGGGGGGATAAATTATCTGAAAGAGATGGTTCGGAAGATATTGTAGATACGTTTGGACCATATTTCATAGATCAGAATGGTTTAAGACACTACAATGTTTTACTTAAAAATGATAGAACTATTTATGATAAATCAAATTTTGATCAAATTATAAAAAATGGGAGCTATACAGAAAATACATTAAGTATAAGTGGAGGTGGTGAAAATGGAACTAACTACTTCAGTGTTGGAGATCTTAATCAAAAAGGCATTATAAGAAGTAACAGTAACTACAGAAGGACTACTGTAAGATTTAATAGCACTAAAGATTTAGGGAACTCGCTGAAGGTAACATTTAAAAATTCATATTCAAAAACAGTTTCTGACAGAATAAGAAAGGGAGCCTCCTCAACTGGTCTTTATTTAGGCTTACTTAGGACTCCTGCTGATTTTGATAATACAGGTTATATAGGAGACTATTACTTATCTTCTTCCTCTTCGCCCATCCAAGGTAGGCACAGATCATATAGAAATCCGATTGGAGGTAGGGTAAATGCTGGTTTCAATAATCCAAATTGGACAATAAATAACCAAGAAAATAAAAATTCTGTTGAAAGATTTTTAACAAATATTCAGTTTGATTTGAATATTACGGATTGGTTAAGTATAATTTCAAGGACTGGAATTGATTATTACCAGTCAAGGACAGTGCAATATTATAAACCAGGAACAGTTGGTTCAACCTTCGGTCAAGGTTATTTCACAGATGGGATAGCTAATAACAGAGTATTTAATACCGATATTATTGCAAGATCAAATTTTGAGATAGGTGATGATATTGATCTTTCAGTCACCCTTGGAGCTAATCTTAATGACAGAAAATATCTGAGATTAGGAGGTGATATAAGAGATTTTATATTACCAATTGATCTTCAAGATTTTTCTAATGCGCAACCTGAAAATA
>CAJWTC010000052.1 GCA_913046795.1 uncultured Flammeovirgaceae bacterium
TGAAATAAGTGTTGAGTATCCGTTGTCACTTAATGCCTCAGCCATTGTATATTCTGAATTACTAAGTTGTGACCCAGGACCAGGACTTTTAGTTCTTGCAGGATATTTACCTGTCATTATGCCGTACCTTGAGGGCACACATCTTGGGTGAGCTGAATAAGCATTTCTAAATTTCATTGCTCTCTTAGATAAAGAGTCAATGTTAGGAGTTTCATAGAAATTTGAACCTTGATACCCTACATCGTACCAACCCAAATCATCTACAAGAAAAAAGAGGATGTTTGGTCTTTTAGATTCGGGCTTAGCGAAGGCATAATTTAGATTTATGAATAGTGCTATAAATAAAAGTCTTAGTGCCATTTTATATTTTGAATTATTTACATAAATGTAATCTTTTACAATCCTTTTAACATTTTTTCTTTCTTTTTTTTTCTTTATTTATACTTTAGATTTACAAAAAGCAGAGCTAATGTATAGTCATACCAAATACTTACTTCTATTATTAATATTATTACTATCATGCAGGAGTTCTGATACTTCTTCTTCTGAGAATTCTCCTAACATAATATTTATTTTTGCTGACGATCTTGGCTATGGTGATTTAAGCTCTTACGGAGCAGAGGATATATCAACTCCTAACATTGATTTTATTGCTGATAATGGTATAAAATTTACTGATTTTTATTCTGTTTCATCAGTGTGTACACCATCTAGAGCTGGAATGTTAACTGGCCGACTCCCCCAGAGATATGGACTAAATGGTGTGCTATTTCCAGATAGCCATACTGGAATGCCCTCATCAGAATATACTATAGCTGAACTTCTAAGAGATAATAAGTACACAACTGGTATGGTTGGTAAGTGGCATCTGGGTCATAAGCATGAGTACCTCCCTCTTCAACAAGGTTTTGATTTCTTTTTTGGAATACCTTACAGTAATGATATGGCAAGCACAGTTTATTTTAGAGGTAATAATGTTGTCAACCACTTTCCTGATCAGTCTCTTATGACTAAGAAGTTGACAGACGAGGCTCTTAAATTTATAGAAACAAATTCTAAGAATAAATTTTACTTGTATGTAGCACATCCAATGCCTCATGTACCTATTTACGCTTCGGCTGATTTTGTAGGAACATCAAAGAGGGGTTTATATGGTGATGTAATACAGGAGTTAGATTGGAGTGTGGGAGAGATTCTAAAGAAATTAGATAAAATGAAACTTCTAGAGAATACTATGGTTATTTTCAGTAGTGACAATGGCCCGTGGCTTACAATGAGGGAGATGGGGGGGTCTCCAGGTAATTTGAGGAATGGGAAAATGTATACTTTTGAGGGGGGCATGAGAGTACCTACATTGGCAATGTTGAAAGGTTTAATACCAGAAGGAATAGAAAGTAAAGAGATAGCTAGTCAGCTAGATTGGTTTCCTACATTTGCATCTATTACAAATTCTGAAATACCTAAGAACTTGACATTAGATGGTATAGATATAAGAGGAGTATTGAGAGGCAACTCAATTGGTTTTGAAAGGGACTATTTATTCTTTGACTACGAGAGGTTGGAGGCTTACAGAAGGGGGGCCTGGAAAATTAAACTTCCTTACGAAGGTTGGCCAGGCACATGGTATAAAAGCCCAATTGATGCTCATGATACCTTACTTTTCAATTTAAGAGAAGATCCTGGTGAAAAAAACAATATATTTGAATCAAATAAGGTACTTGCTAGAAATCTTGCCAATTCTATGATTAAAAAATATAATAGTATGGGGAAGTTACCTAAATCAATTGTGATCAGAAATGATGCTGATGAAAGTCACTTGAGAGAGTTAAACATAAAAAAATAACATGAAAAAATTTATATTTTATCTATGCATTTTAATGCAATTTAATGTTGACTTAAGTGCTCAGATTATTAAAGACTCCTGGGAGAATTGCTCAAAATATCTTGGTAATATATCTAGAGATCTATCTTCTTCAAATATTACAGAGACACCCGATAACTGGCTCTATTATTGGAACCAAGTCACTCCATCTAATGCAGGAAAGTGGGGTTTCGTTGAGGGTCAGAGAGACGTAATGAGATGGGAAGGTTTAGACAAGGCATATCAACTAGCTAAAGAAAATGGACTAAAATTTAAACAGCATACCTTAATCTGGGGAAATCAACAACCTACTTGGATGGATAACTTATCTGCCGAGGAACAGTTAGAAGAAATAGAGGAGTGGATAAGGGAGTTCTGTGCTCGATATCCAGATACAGATCAGATTGATGTGGTGAACGAGGCAAGGTCAAACAAGCCAGATGGTGGGGAGAAGTCAGATGGAACTTTTAGGGCAAACTATATTGAGGCACTAGGAGGGTTGGGAGATACCGGAGTAGACTGGGTAATAAAAGCCTTTGAACTTGCAAGGAAACATTGTCCGAATGCGGAGCTAATTCTTAATGATTATGGGATATTGAATAATCAAGGAAATAGGGATCAGCATATTGCTATTGCCAACATCCTAAAAAGTAGGAATCTTATTGATGCTATAGGAGTTCAGGGCCACTCTTTCACAATTGAGAATATGGCCCAGGAACAGTTAAAGTTTTCTCTTGATCAAATTGCAGCTACGGACTTGCCAATATATATTTCAGAGCTAGATCTCGATGCGGAGAGTTCAAACCCTGACAATAAGCAACTGACAAGATATCAGATATTATTTCCTGTTATGTGGGAGCATCCAGACGTTGCAGGTATTACCCTTTGGGGATATGTCAAAGATCATATGTGGCGAGAGTCTGCATACCTTGTTTATGGTGAAGAAATTGGAGCTAATGAGAGGCCAGCTATGCAGTGGATTAAAAATTATGTAACAAAATCAAATACAGGTTGTGATTCTACTGGCCCAGTCTTATCAGTTGAGCTTGAAGACTTAGAGTTTGGAATTTACCCTAACCCAGTTACAAGAGGATCAAGCATTAACCTTATAACTTATCAAGATGTAAAGAGTATTGAGATCAGATCTATAGAGGGCGAATTGGTGTTAAGTAAGTCTGTTCATAACGAGATTAATAACATAAAAATAAATCTCAAAGAGGGCCTCTACATTGTAGAAGTATATAGGAAGAACGGTAAAAGGTCGGTTAAAAAGTTACTTGTAAGATAGATTCTCTTTTAATCTAATTACACTCTCCATCTGTCCATAGGGTAACTCCTGCTCCTTCTGCAAGACATGTATTACTATAAGTTATTCCGTTACATCCACAAACAGGACGATATTCTTTGGTACATGCCTTATTTGGTTCAATTAAGGATTCATCTATACAGTTTGCCTCTTTATTGCAAGAAATTGAAAATAATGATATGATTATTATAAAATTTTTAATTTTTTTCACTTTTATAGTTATTAATTTATTTTAATGTTTTTTTTATTAAAAAAAATAAAATCTTTACTAATTATATGATAATAACAAAAATAATAAAATATGATTAATTCTGGTGATACTGCCTGGATGTTAATTTCTTCAGCACTTGTCATGCTCATGACTCCAGCTGGTCTTACTTTATTTTATGGTGGCCTTACTCAGAGGAAAAGTGTTCTTAACACTATTGGAATGAGCTATACCGCTTTCTGTACAGCATCTGTTGTGTGGGTTGTTGTAGGATATTCAATTGCATTTTCAGAGGGTAATGAATATTTTGGATATTTAGATTATTTTCTACTCAATGGTATAGGTATTGGAGATGTGTATGGAACAATTCCAACATTACTTTTTGTTTTTTTTCAAGGTACTTTTGCCGCTATAGCAGTAGCTCTTGTAAGTGGATCAATAATTGAAAGGGTAAGATATTCTACATGGTTTATGTTCTCAATTTTATGGGTAGTTCTAGTATATTCACCCGTCACTCATTGGGTTTGGGGTGGAGGATTCCTCGCAGAATGGGGAGAGCTTGATTTTGCTGGTGGTACTGTCATTCATGTTAATGCAGGTATTTCAGGTCTAGTTTTAGTTTATCTGCTGGGGAATAGATCTGGATTTAAAAACACCTCAGTTAGGCCTGCTTCCGTCAAGTTAATGATTTTAGGTTCGGCTTTACTTTGGTTTGGCTGGTTTGGATTCAACGGAGGCAGTCAACTTGCAGCTGATGGAATTGCGGCAAATGCTTTACTTGTAACAAATGTAGCTGCAGCCAGTGGAGGTTTGGGTTGGTTATTAATTGAGTGGTTTACTACAAATTCTAAACCTACTCTGATTGGCAGTGCTTCAGGTGTTATTTCAGGGCTTGTTGGTATTACACCTGCTGCGGGATATGTTGATGTATCTGGCGCATTGGTAATTGGATTTGGTTCAGGTATTGTAGGGTACATGGGAGTTGTGAAATTAAAACAGTGGTTAGGTTATGATGATACACTAGATGTCTTTGGTATTCATGGTTTAGCTGGTGCTTTTGGTGCTATTATGACTGGTGTTTTTGCTAATCCGGATATAAACACAGGTGTGGGAGCACTCTATGGAAATCCTGGCCAGATATTAATTCAACTTAAATCTGTTCTTGTAGTTTCAGCTTATTCTGCACTAGCTACATTTACTATTTATAAGATAATATCTTTAATTTTTGGTTCAGGAAGAATATCAGAGGAGGTTGAGTCAGAGGGAATGGATATGGCTTACCATGGTGAGAAAGGTTTTGATATAAGTGATTAGTATTAATTTTTATGTTTTTTAGGATCCCATCCTTTGATATATTTTTTTCCTGATTTGTCCGCTTCTTCTTCTATTCTTGTTCCCATTGAGTCGTTCCATCTATTTAAGAATCCAAATAACGAGATAACACCAAGCATCTCTACAATCTCACCATCATCCCAATACCTTCTAAGTTCTCTTGAAAGATTTTCATCAACTCCATTAGGTATAGAGGAGGCAGCAATTGAAAACTCTAGAGCTATTTTCTCCTTTTCAGAGAAGTTTTTGCTTTCTCTAAATTCCCAAACATTTTCTAGTTGATCATCTGATGCACCGTATCTCTCTGCTGCCCTTATAGTGTGAGCCTGACAGTAATTGCAACCAGTTAATCTGCTTGAAACGAATCCTATCATTCTTTTAAGTTTACTTGAGACCTTACCCTTATTTTCCATCACTGCCTTATTTAATTCTATAAAACTGTATGCAATCTCTGGCCTTATGAACATTGTCTTCACGCTATTTGGGCAGAATCCTAAAGTCTCATCATAAAATTTTATAAGTTTTTTTAATTCTTTAGATTCTTTGTTAAGAGGTTTAACTAATGGATTTTTCATGATATCAGATTTATTAACCTTTAATTATTTAAATTTGAAATAAATCTATGGTAAAAAAAATAGTTCCTATATTTTTCCTGTTATTACTTTTTACTAATAAGTCTTTCTCTCAAAAGTTCGAACTAGGCTTAAAAGCAGGCCCAAGCTTTGCAACACAAAAATTAAGTACTATTCAAAGTATTGAATCTGTTTCTGGAATTCACTTTGGGGGATTCATATATGTTAAACTTCCTATTATATTTGGAATTCAAACTGGTGCCTATTATTCTCAGCAGGGAAGTGAATTTTCTAAAATAAATTTAATAGAAACTAATAGTTTAGACTATGTGAATATTCCAATTCTTATTAGAAATGACTTCGGTCCTTTTAATTTTCATTTTGGTCCCCAGTTTGGTTTTCTAACAAATGCATTTGATTCATTTAAAAATAACATCAAAAATCAATTTAAGAATAGAGACTTTTCTCTAGTAGTAGGAATTGGATTAAGATTACCTGCACGTTTTGGATTATCTGTTAGATATATAAGGGGTTTAAAAAATATTTCTGATCCTAATATTTTAAACTATGAAACAAAAAATACGATGTTTCAATTTTCTGTAAAATATTCACTTATCCAGTTAGGGGTAAAAAAGAATAAGAAAGATAAGTAGATGAGCGAAATTTTTTTTAGAAAAATTATTGAGTCAGATATGGAAGAAGTATCCATACTATTAAATCAGTTGAAGGAGATGGACCTTAGTTCTATAAGTTATAATGAAGCATGGAAAAATTTTAATTCTAATTCTAGTTCGAATTCCATTGTAGGAATTTATGAGGATAAGGTTGTGGCATATGGAAGTATTGTTGTTGAGAATAAAATTAGGGGTGAG
>CAJWTC010000053.1 GCA_913046795.1 uncultured Flammeovirgaceae bacterium
CTATTACTCTGTCTTCATCATTTTCTAATCTTACCCCTCTAACACCTGCAGCAGTCCTACCCATTGGTCGCACATTATTTTCATGGAAGTTTATAGCTTTACCGGATCTCTTTGCTATTATAATGTGGTTTTCACCATTTGTTAGTTTTACATCTAATAATCTATCATTCTCTTTAATAGTAATTGCATTAATACCATTAACTCGAGGCCTTGAATAAGCTTCAAGTTTCGTCTTTTTAATAGTTCCTCCTTCAGTGCACATTACAAGGAAATTATTGTTTAAGTAGTCCTCGTCACTTAAATTATCAATGTTTATAACTGACCTTATCTTATCTCCTGGTTCAATATTAATAAGATTTTGTATTGCTCTTCCTTTTGATACTTTAGATCCTTCTGGTAACTCCCATACTTTTTTCCAAAACACTTTACCAAATTCAGTGAAGATAAGAAGATAATTATGTGTAGATGCGATGAAAAGATGTTCATTAAAATCATCATCCTTTGTCTTAACTCCTTTGGCTCCTACTCCTCCTCTGCTCTGTGTTCTGTATTCATCTAGAGATGTGCGTTTTACATAACCCTCATGAGAAAAAGTTATAACCATATCTTCATCTGGTATCATATCTTCAACTGTAAATTCTGCTGCAGAATGCTCAATTTCAGATTTTCTTTCGTCTCCATATCTCTCCTTTATCTCACTTAACTCCTCTTTAATAATATCCATCCTCATTATCTTATCAGATAGTATCTCTTTTAAAGATTTTATCAGTTTATTGAGCTCTTCATTTTCTTTTAAAATTTTATCTCTCTCTAACCCAGTCAATTTTTGAAGTCTCATCTCAAGTATTGCCTTAGATTGAATTTCTGAAAGTTTATATTTTTTAATTAATCCATTTCTAGCATCTTCCGGACTCTTTGATTTTTTTATAAGTTCAATAACCGCATCAATATTATCTAGAGCAATTATATATCCCTGAAGTATGTGGGATCTTTTTTCAGCTTCTTTCAGTTCAAAATCTGTCCTTCTTGTTACCACTTCATGTCTGTGAGAAACATAATTTTCTATTAACTCTTTTAAGTTTAATATTTTTGGTCTTCCATTCACTAGTGCTACATTATTAACACCAAATGATGACTGCAATTGAGTGTACTTATATAAATTATTTAAAACAACATTAGGGATCGCATCTCTCTTTAAATCATATATAATTCTAAGACCATTTCTATCTGATTCATCTCTAATGTCACTAATTCCTTCAATTTTTTTATCATTAATAAGGTGAGCTGTTTTCTCAATCATTGAAGCCTTATTTACCATATATGGTATTTCTGAAACTATTATCTGATCTTTTTCATTTTCATTTATCTCAATTGATGCTTTAGCTCTCATCACAATTCTACCTTTTCCTGTCTCAAAAGCAGATTTTACACCTTGATAGCCATAAATTATACCGCCAGTGGGAAAATCTGGTGCCTTTATGAAATTCATTAAATCTCCAATGCTGCAATCATTATTTTCAATGTAGTGGATTGTTCCATCAATAACTTCGGATAAATTATGGGGAGCCATATTAGTTGCCATTCCCACAGCTATACCACTTGAACCATTTACTAATAAATTAGGAAATTTTGAAGGTAATACGGTAGGTTCTTTTAAGGTGTCATCATAGTTAGGCTGAAAGTCAACTGTGTCTTTATTAATATCGGATAATAATTCATCTGAAATTCTCTGAAGTTTTGCCTCAGTATAACGCATAGCAGCTGGTGAATCACCATCCACAGAACCGAAATTACCTTGTCCATGAACGAGTATATATCTAAGAGACCAAGGTTGAGCCATCCTTACCATTGTCTCGTAAACAGATGAGTCACCATGGGGATGATACTTACCCATAACATCACCAACTATTCTACCAGACTTCTTAAAAGACTTGTTATAATTTACTCCCATTTCCAGCATTCCATATAAAACTCTTCTGTGAACAGGTTTTAGGCCATCTCTTACATCAGGTAAGGCTCTTGAAACGATTACTGACATTGAATAATCAATGTAAGCGCCTTTCATCTCATCTTCAATATTGATTGGAATGATGTTTTGGCTACTATCTTCTATCATTAAAAATTGGTATGAATATTTAGTAAGTTTTTACAATACAAATGTACTCTATTTTTAGTTCAAAAATGAATAATATTCACTCTTTTAACATGTTTTTTATCGAGTTATTAATATTATCACTTTTCATTAAAAAACTTCCTGAAACCAAAGTAGAAGCTCCATTTGAAATTAATTTGTGAGAATTTGATGAACCCACTCCCCCATCAACTGATATGTCAATATTATTAAAATTTTTTCTCAATATTTTTACTCTATCAAAAGTATTTTTTATAAACTTTTGTCCTCCTTTTCCTGGGTAAACAGACATTACTATTACCATATCAACAAGATCAATATATTGATATAAATCAGATATTTTTGAATCAGGGTTGATAGCAAGACCTGATTTGATATTATTATCTCTTATCTTATTTAAAGATTTAATTATATCTCCTTTACTTTCAAGGTGAATAGATATAAACTCTGTCAATGGATTAATGTATTTTCCAATATGATTTTCAGGATTATCAACCATTAAGTGTACATCAAATTTTTTATTTGAATAATTAGATAAATTATCCATGCTAAACTTATCGATTGTATTATTTTTAACAAATGAGCCATCCATGATATCAATATGGATAAGATCTGCATTAGATAAGTTAATTTTATTTATCTCTTCTTCTAGATTATTAAAATCACAATCTAAAATAGAGATGGATGTTTTAATCATTATTAATTAAATGTTTTGAACTAAAATTGACTTTATTTTGATCAAAACTAGACTTGATCCATCCTCCGCCTATAATGTCATCGCCTTCATAAAAAACAGCTGCTTGACCAGGAGTAATAGCATTCACACTACTTCCAAAATAAACTTTTAGTGTATTATCTACTTTCTCAATTACAGAAGGACTTCCTGAATCATTATATCTGATTTTAGTGTCAGCATTTACTTTCCCATTGATACTTTTATATTTCATGAAATTTAGCTTGTCAACATACATGCCATTTCTTTTCAACTCATCAAAAGACCCCACAGTAACAGTATTGGATTCTACATCTATATTTGTAACATAAATAGGATATCCTAAAGCTATCCCAAGTCCTTTTCTTTGACCGATAGTATAATATGGATACCCTTGGTGTGTTCCAACAACATCTCCCGTTTCTGTTACAAAATTTCCTTTTTTAATTTTCTTATCAATATCTTTCACCCTCTTCTTGAGAAAAGACCTGTAGTCATTATCTGGCACAAAACATATCTCATAAGATTCTGACTTCTTTACTAGATTTTCATAGCCTCTTTCTAATGCTATTTTTTTTATTTCATTTTTTTCTAAATTTCCTAATGGAAATATTGTTCTGCTAAGATTTTTTTGGCTTATACCCCATAATGCATATGATTGATCTTTATTAAGATCCTTTCCTTTAGAGATAAAATATCTTCCATCTTTATTTTTAATATTTGCGTAGTGACCAGTTGCTATAAAGTCACATCCTAACTTATCTGCTCGCTTAAGGAGTGCCTCCCATTTTATATGCGTATTACATAATACACATGGATTAGGTGTTCTGCCAATCATATACTCATCTGTAAAATAGTCAATCACAAAATCTCCAAACTCATCTCTTATGTCAAGTATATTATGATGAAAACCAAGGTCTACTGCAATATTTCTAGCATCATTAATAGAATCTAAACTACAACATCCAGTTTCTTTATTATTAGAACCAGAAGATTCATAATCCCAAGTTTTCATGGTTAATCCAATAACTTCATAGCCCTGCTCCATCAAAAGGATAGCGGCTACTGAACTATCAATACCTCCACTCATAGCAACAAGAACCCTTCTATTTTTACTCATTTACATTTGAATTATTTAATTTTAATTAAAATTACGACTTTTAATCTTTACATGTTCCTATGTATTTAAAGTATTTTGTTTACGTCAGCTCTGTTAATAACTTAAGTGATGCAAGGTATTGCTCAGGTATGTTTGTTGATTTTATAGGTTTTAATTTTGATGAAAACTCAAAAAATCATATAACAATTGAAAAGTTTATTGAAATAAAAAATTGGATAAATGGCCCAAAAATTGTTGGTGAGTTTGGTAATTCTTCATGGTCGCACACTCAGGATTATTTATCAAAGGTTAATGTTGACTATGTTAGTGTCAATTATCATTTTAATAATATCAAAGGCTTAAAGAACAAATTAATTATAAATATTCCTGATATAAATAATGTAGAAGATAATTTAGAAATCATTACTCAAAATTCCAGTAATGTAAAAGCTATTACAATTGATAAATTTGATGAATCTATCATGAATTATAACAAAGTACTTAGTAAGCATGATGTGTTTGTTGGAAAAAAAGAAACCCTAAATCAAACAGAGTTAGTATTAAAAAAATATAATTTTGGATTAAAACTATCAGGATCTGTTGAAATTAGACCAGGATATAAAGATTATAGTAATCTCTCAGATATTCTTGATAAGATAACACTTCCTACTTAGTACATGTGAGTAGTTTAATGCTTAAACCATTTCTCATAAATTTTTTTTCATATTTCGTTTTTATTTCAGAAAATTTATGATTTGATTGGTTATTATGAAGATTATTATTGATTATAATGTTTTTAAATTTAGTTTTTTTCAATTCTTCAAGACTAAATTCAAAAAGTGATTTATCATCGGTTTTTAAAGTTAACTCTCCATTTTTTTTAAGGAGATTGTAGTATTTGTTAAGAAAAAAAACATTTGTTAATCGTTTTTTAAAATCCCTCTTTTTTGGTCTAGGGTCAGGAAATGAAATAAGAATATTACTTACTGACTTTTCCTCAAAGAAATCATCTATGTTTTCAATATAAGTTCTTAAAAAAACAGCATTAGATGACTTAATTTCTTGTAATTTTTTAGCTCCCTTATAAATTCTTGCACCCTTTATGTCTACACCAATGTAATTGTTTTTAAAGTTATTTATAGAAAAATGAGTAGTGTGCTCACCATACCCACATGCTAATTCAATATTTAAAGGTTTATCATTTTTAAAATATATGGTCCAATTTTTTTTAATATTATCATATATTTCTTTCCCTTCCTGAATTATGTATTTTGAATTTTCATTAAATGAGTACCTAATTAATTTGTTCTTCACTAGATCAAGATAACATAAATAGACTGCCCCCTATAAATATCAAATCATTTTTTCTGGCATTTTTTTTACAATAATTCATTGAGGTTTGAAGAGATGAAAAATATCGATAATTGAGTTTATTCCTATCAAATTGTTTTTTGAATCTATCAATTGATAATGCCCTCTCATTATTAGGTTGAGTAATAATATAATCATAATCAGATGGTAAAATTTTACATATTTCAGACCATTCTTTTTCTTTAGTTCCTCCAATAATGAAAAATACTTTAGAAAATTTAAAAGAATTTATTTCGTCTGTTACTATCTCAAAACTTGGTTTATTATGACAGCC
>CAJWTC010000054.1 GCA_913046795.1 uncultured Flammeovirgaceae bacterium
TGCATCTATAGAAGATGCCCTCGTAAATATGGGGCAGAAAGATTTACTTATCGATACCCAGGGGAACTGGGGTGATGTAAGGACTGGAGATAAGGCTGCAGCATCGAGATATATTGAAGCAAGGTTATCAAAATTTGCTCTCGAGACTGTCTTTAACGATAAAACGACAGAATGGAAATTATCTTACGACGGAAGGAAGAAGGAGCCAGTGAATCTTCCAGTTAAGTTCCCAATGCTTCTGACCTCAGGAGTAGAAGGTATCGCAGTAGGTCTATCAACAAAAATTATGCCCCATAATTTTATCGAACTTATAAAGTCTTCTATATCCTACCTTAAGGGTAAGTCATTTAAACTATACCCAGACTTTTTGACTGGAGGTATGATTGATATATCTGATTATAATGATGGCAAGAGAGGGGGGAAAATTAGGGTTAGGTCTAAAATTATTGAGGTTGATAAGACGACATTGGCTATTGAAGATATACCTTACAATACTACAACTACAAGCATAATAGAATCTATCCTTAAGGCTAATGATAAGGGGAAAATTAAAGTTAAAAAGGTAGTTGATAATACTGCTGAAAATGTTGAGATTCTGGTTCACCTTAATAAGAATCAATCACCAAGCATAACAATAGACGCACTTTATGCCTTCACAGACTGTGAAGTGTCTATATCTCCTAACGCATGTGTGATTGTTGATGAAAAACCTCAGTTCCTAGGAGTGAAAGATATATTAAAATACTCTGCAGAATCAACAAAAAAATTACTAAAGAAAGAGCTTGAAATTAGACGAGATGAACTCAAAGAAAAGATATTATTTTCTACTCTTGAGAGGATATTTATTGACAAAAAAATATATCAGAAAATAGAGAAGTGCGAGACTTGGGAAGATGTATTAGATACCATTGACAAGGGACTTGACCCCTATAAAAAGGATTTTTACAGAGAAGTTGAAAGAGATGACATTGTGAGACTTACAGAAATTAAGATTAAAAGGATTTCTAAATTTGATAAGAAAAGGTTAGATGAAACGATAATTAAATTTGAAAATGAACTCTCAAAAACATTAAAAAACCTAAAAAATTTAACTGATTATACTATTGAATACTATTATAACATATTAAATAATTTTGGAAAAGGGAGGGAAAGGAAGACGGAGATAATAAAATTTGAGAATATTAAGGTTAAGTCTGTAGCTGCAAATAATGTAAAGTTATATGTTAACCGTAAGGAAGGTTTTATTGGTTATGGTATTAAAAAAGATGAATTTATTTGTAATTGTTCTGATATTGATGACATCATATCATTTTGTGCTGATGGCTCATATAAAATTGTTAGGATTCAGGATAAGGTATTTGTAGGTAAAAATGTAATTCTCACTCAGATATGGAAAAAAAGTGATAAGAGGATGGTATTTAACTGTGCTTACCTTGATGGTAAAACAGGGTTTAGCTATGTGAAAAGATTTCAAGTTACGTCTGCAACAAAAGAGAGAGTTTATAATGTCTCAAAATCTGAGAAAGGATCCAAAATTATGTACATGGAATCTAGACCAAATGGAGAATCAGAGGTGGTTACAGCTTACATACATGCCTCACAAAAAGCAAGAAAAAAGACATTTGACTATGACTTTGGAGATATTGAGATAAAAGGAAAATCTGCAAAAGGAAATATTTTATCTAAATATAGGGTAAGAGCAATAAAGCATAAACATCTAGGTCTCTCTACATTATCAGGTATAAAAATATATTATGATAATTCAATTGGCAGACTCAATAGCGATGGTAGAGGTGATTTTATTGGTAAATTTAATGGAGATGATATGATTATTGTCTTCTTTAGAGATGGGAATTATGAATTAACATCATTTGAGATTACAAATAGATACGATTGGAATAATATCCTATTTTTAGATAAATATAATCCAGATGGAGTGATCTCATCAATCTATCTAGATGGAAAAACTAAGAATCATTATGTTAAAAGGTTTAGAGTTGAGACCATTACCCTAAACAAGAAGTTTAGTTATATATCTCAAGAAAAAGGGTCTAAACTGGAATATGTAACATCCTCATCAGGTGAAATAATTACTTATAAACATTTTTCTAATAAACAACTGAGGCCTGTTGAACTAGATGTTGATGGTTTCATAGATGTTAAGGGTTGGAAATCTATAGGAAATAAAATATTATCAGAAAAAATCAGATCAGGAACTTTTAAGTTGAAAGAAAGGATAGAGAAAATTGAGTCTAATATTGTAAATCAAGAAAAGAAGAAGGAAAAAAAAGAGAATTTTGATGTAGGAGAGTCGATAGAGCTTGATCTTGACTCTGATCAATTAAATATATTCAATGAAAAAGATTAAGATAGCTGTTGATGTAGGTAACTCAAATGTTGTAATTGGTCTGAACTGTGATGGGGTATGGGAGAAGATTTATAGGTTGAGTACAAAAAAGAATTTTACCTACTGGTCTTTTCAGAAAAAACTAAAGAAAATAATAGATCTTAATGATTTTAACCCCTCTAATATTGAATCTGTAATCATCAGTAGCGTTGTGCCTACCCTGACAGATATTGTTAAGATATCCTGTAATGACATGCTATGCGAAAAC
Organism: uncultured Flammeovirgaceae bacterium; assembly: GCA_913046795.1. Lineage (GTDB taxonomy): Bacteria > Bacteroidota > Bacteroidia > Cytophagales > MED-G16 > MED-G16. The sequence goes on from CAJWTC010000054.1 coordinate 2,616, forward strand.
ATTCATATTGTCAGAGCACCATCAGTAAATAGGGTAAATATTTCAATTGACAATATAAATGAGATAGGGACAGATCTTCTCGCAAATGCTGTAGAAGCGTCTTCGTTGTATGATGATAACGTAGTAGTTGTAGATTTTGGTACTGCATTAACTTTTACAGTAATATCTAAAAATAAAGATGTTTTAGGTGTGAATATTGTTCCCGGTCTAAAGACAGCCATTAACTCTCTGTATAAGAACACAGCAAACCTACCAGTAATTGATTTAAAAATGCCTGAAAAGGTTATAGGAAAAAATACAATTCACTCTATTCAGAGTGGAATTATGTATGGATATGTCGGATTGGTAAAAGAGATGTTATCAAAAATAAAAGGTGAATTAATAGGCGACTCAAAAGTTATTGCTACCGGTGGATTGTCTAAATTTGCAGAGCCTCTTAAAGTTGAATTTGATGATATAATTCCAACTTTAACATTAGATGGAATGATAAAAATTCTAGAGGATTATGAGAACAGTTGAAAATGTTAAAAAAATATTAAACAAAACTATATTCATACAGTATATGTATATATAAATTACTTAAAATTAGAAACGATGAAAAGAAGTGTTATAACGTGCGACATGGAAGGCAGGGTCCTTACTATGAATAGAGGTGCCGAAGAAATATTTGGCTACAAAAAAGAAGAGATCGTAGGAAAGAAAAGAGTATCAATTTTCTCACCTGGAGAGATAGTTATTCAAAATGTTGCAAATTGGCTTGGAACAGCTGATAAAATGGGAGAATTTATTGGTAAAACATATTTCCTAAAGAAAGATGGCTCCAAGATAAATGCAAAAATTAGGATAACACCATTATTTGGTGATGGAAAAGATAAACCTCAGACCGGTTACTGTGGTGAGACTACCGTCATAGATGAAATAGTAGAAGTACCTATAAATTTTTTAACAAAAGTTATAAAGGGAGTTGCTATTACAAGGATTCCTTTCACATCGGCATCAATTTTCCCTATGCTTGCTGTAGCATCTTATTATGCTGGTCTTGGTGATGGTTTATTTAGTGTAATAAACCTACTTCTTGCCGTTATTGGAGTTCTTTTCCTTCATTTGTCATCAAATGTTTTTAACGATTACTTTGATGTAAGCGACGGGACAGATGAAGCTAACAATGACTATTTTCAACCCGGTGGTGCAGCTATTACTGGTGGGAGTAGGGCAATTGAACTTGGCATAATTACTCTAGAAAAAACTAAAAATGTTGCTATAACATTACTGCTTTCTTCTCTTACATTTGCTGGTCTACTATTTTATAATATTTCTCAAGTTACCGGATCATTTTATAATATTTATTGTGCTCTAACAATAGGGGTTATTGGTTTGTTTCTTGGTTATTTTTATACAGGAAGTCCGCTCAGGCTTGTGTCTAGAAGGGGCTTAGGTGAATTTGCAATATTTTTTGCATTTGGTCCATTACTTACTCTAGGAACAGGATATGCTATCTCAACTGAGACTATTACTCTCTTTTCATCAGATTTTAATATTCTTTTGTCTCTAGGAATACCTTTTGGTTTACTCACAACCAATATATTATTTATTAATCAATTTCCAGATGCTGAAAGCGATTCTAAAACAGGTAAAAACCATTTGGTTGTTACTTTTGGAAAAAAGGCATCTCGCTGGGGTTATCTCATTATTTTATCTCTTGCATTCTATTCTTCTGTATACCTGACAAGTTTACTAGACGTACATCAATACTTTAACGCAGAAGTTTTCATTATTGGTAATGCTGTTTTGTATCTTTTTGGTCTATATATATTTAGCAGACTATATAGAGATTACGAAAAGAGAGAGTTAGTTAATTCTAATATCAATACTATTATTTTACAGTCATTATTTTCAATTTTTTATATAATATCTCTTAATCTCTTCTTTATTTAATGAGATTGCATATCATAAGACATGCAGAGACAGAATATAATAAATTAGGTGTCATACAAGGATCTGAGGTAGATAGTGATCTTAATGATGTTGGATTAACTCAGTCTGATTTATTTTACGAATATTACAAGCATTACAATTTTCAAAAAATCTATGTCTCAGGCTTAAAGAGAACTTTTCAAACTGTCAAGAGGTTTGTTGAAAATGGTTCCTCCTATGAGAAAATAATCGATTTCAATGAGATCAGTTGGGGTGTGAATCAAGGTAAGAATGACGATTTAGCTGAATATAAATTGTTAACTGATTCATGGAAGTCTGGAAATCTAGATAATAAATTTGAGAATGGAGAGTCACCTAATGAGATGGTGGTTAGGATGATTAGAGGTCTAGAAAAAATAGTTGATGATAATTTAGATAAAGTTTTGATTTGTATCCATGGGAGAGCTTTAAGAGTGTTATTATCAAAAATAATAGATAATGATTTAACTATGATGGATAAATATGTCCATTCAAATACTGGGATGTATATAATTGAGTATAAAGACAATAATTACTCTGTAATTAAAAGGAATTTAACGAAACACCTTGATAAATAATACGATTATTTTTTTGCATTTGTTTTCTTCTTTGCAGTTGTCTTTCTCTTTGTTCTCTTCTTAGGTTTTTCTTCTACAACTTCTACAATCACATCAGCTAAAATTCTACCACAATATTCACAAAGGATTATTTTTTTCTTTTCTTTAATCTCAGCTTGTCTCTGTGGAGGGACGATATTAAAACATCCGCCACAAGCACTTCTTGATACTTTTACAACAGCTAATCCATTTCTTTGTCTTTCAACAAGTTTCTCGTAGGACATTAGAAGATTTGCCTCAATTTTTTTAGATGCTTTAGCTTTTAATGAAGCAAGTTTTTTTTCTTCATCTTGACTCT
>CAJWTC010000055.1 GCA_913046795.1 uncultured Flammeovirgaceae bacterium
TCATCGAGGATAGTATCGTTATCGTCATCTGTATCGCACACATCACCTAACCCATCTCCGTCAGTATCTAACTGGTCCGTATTCGCTACGAGGGGACAGTTATCTTGATCATCGAGGATGGTATCGTTATCGTCGTCTGTGTCGCACACATCACCTATCCCATCACTATCAGTATCTAACTGATCCGTATTCGCTGTTAAATAACAGTTATCCTCAGAATCTATAATTCCATCTTCATCAACATCAGAAAAAGCAAATGTTTTAATATTAGGGTCTTCAGTATCTACAGCAAAAATTTTAATATATATATCTTCTAATTCAATTGAACTTACATCTATTTTCATCTTAACGTACGATCTTTCAACCTCATTTTCAACAACTTTATTATATGAATAATCTTGACTTAATGATTCTGAAATTAAAGAATTATCATTTTTATTTAACATCATATATCCATAATGTAATCCAGGTAACGAGTCTGTATCCACATTTTCATATCCAATACCATAAACTTTATAAGACCCATCATAAGCATGAGAATTTAGGTTAATATCAACTGAATTTGAGAAAGTGAACTCAACATAATCAATATTATTTTCAGTTAATTGAGTGAAATCCGTAACCATAAAAGGTAACGGAGAGACATTTTGGTCATATAGGTTAAAAGAATGTGATCTTGAGAGAATATCGTTTTCTTTTCTTAAGTGATAGACAAAGGTATATCTATCATCAGCCCATGTTATTTTATCATCAAAATTTTTACCACTTATAGCGGTAAATCCAATCTGTTTAAAATTTGAATAAGCTTGACTTTGAGTAATTGATCGTGTTGGAGGATTTATATCGATATGATATAGTGAATTTTCAGATCTCATAGTACTACTTCCGTATTTATCGATTCTATCTAAAATTTCAGATGTATTATCAACTGTATCTTCTATAATAAAAACCCTATCAAACGCTTGATCAAATTTTCTTAAGACTGAGTCCTTATGAAAGGAAAAATTATTGATTTTATGGTCATATAAATAAGGTTCAAATCTATTAACTGGATGAATTTCTTGTCTAATAATATCGACATTTCTTACTGAATCAATTTTAGAGTTTTGAACTTCTGCCTTAGTATATAGTTTAAGGAAATCAGGATTTGACGATGTTAAAAAATCCATTTGGCCATCTCCATTAATATCATTAGGAGAATAAAGGTTCAAATGTGTAAATCTTTCTATTTTAACATTACTCTCCTCGTGTTCACCACTATTATTAAAGATTGAAAAATCACCGTTAAAATTTGAGAAACCATAGTCTACCAGCGACTCGTATGATTTTAATTTTAGATTAGAACCTGTGTTCTCAAAATAATAAATTTTAGAGATATCATTTATCCAATTAGGCCTTTCAAGAAATAAATTAATACCTCCACCTACTTCGTTTGGAAGAAAACCTAATTGAGGAAATATGTCTAAGTCTCCGTCATTATCTAAATCTATAAAATTAAATGTTCCAGAATTATCTAGACTAAGTGTTCTACTTTCATCTAAATCAAAATAATTTTCTGTGACATCAACTAAACTAGTTACATTATTATTTATTTCTTTTTCAAAAACTTTAAAATATTGCATGAAATCTCCCTCCTCAAAAGGTCTTGATCCATCGACCTTAGAAACAGGAGACCCTGCACTAGAAGTAAAAAAGAATAAATAAAGGTCTTTTTCTGCATCTATCAAATTAAACTCAGTTATGAATCTAGGCTTAATAGACCATTCCTTATTATACAGATACTCATCATCATCAAGTAATAAATTGAATTTTGCAGTTTTATTAGGTATGTCTATATCTAGATAACCTACTTGCTTACCCATTCCTTTCTCACTGTAACTCATAGGTCCACTATGAACATGTTTATCAAGAAGAAAATGTAGCTCAATTAGTGCCTCAACATTTGGATCATTATCAAAATTATCAGAAATCGAGTAAGCTTCTTCTTGTAGTGACCACGCTAACCTTTCATCACTATTTTGATTTTCAGGAAAATCTAGGAAATCTAAAATACTGGCCTTTAACTTACCATCGCCTATATTTTCATAAATATAAAATTGATGTCTATTGTAATTAGACAAATTTGAATTATTTGGATTATTCACATTGTTTTGAATCCCTGAAGTAAGAATGTCAATGTCACCATCATTATCAAAATCTCCTCTACATACAAACTGATCCCATACATACTTTGCATTTGAATTAATTAATTCAGAAGACCATATTAAATTATCGGAGGTAACATCATTTATCTCACCATTTTCTAGTGATAGTATCCGCGGAATCCATTCAATAGTGAAATCATCATAATAATAATCATCACCTTCAAAAACATTATACTTTTCAAAGTATGATTTCCAATCATTTATCCCTATTTGATTTTTGAATGTAGGGTCAATGGCAGAAAAACCATAAAAAAATTTCTTATCAGAATACTCACCAAAGAAAATATTTTTATCAAAGAAAACTAACTGATCCTTTACAGACAGGTTGGAAGAAAAATCATTATTAATCTGAAGTTCTATTCGGTTTCTTGGATTAGAAGATGGTAAATCCCAGTCACCTTCAAGATGCTCTTTAACTCTCATGGTTATATCAACCAAACCGTCCTCATTTTCATCAATAAGTCTAGACCCAAAATAATTTAATCCATCTAAACCTTCTGTTATATAGGTGATTTTATTATATCCACTAAATTTTTTGTTTGTAAAAAATCTATATGTTGTTGGAGAAACACCATTTTCAAAATTATTTTGACAAAATGAAGAAAAGGAAATTATAAATAATAAAGAAATAAGTATTAAGAAATAATTTTTCATATAGTGTAAGATAAGTAAAAAGTGAAATATATGATATTCAAATGATTATCGTGTTATACGAACTGAATGGTAATCTGTAAAGACCCTCTCGTACCTATCTACAGCCTTTACCTCAATGATATGGATTCCTTCTGATAATTTTTTTCCTAGCTCACTCTGCCAGAGGTGAGTTGAGTTGTTTGCCTCATACATCCTCTCTATAAGTGGGTAAGGATCATCTTTTAGATCAGGATTATTTTTCCATAACTCTTTAAAATTTAATGAGTCAAAATTTTTATAACGCTCATAAATCAAGGAGTAGAAAGGATCTTGTTTACTGACCTTACTCATCTTCTTCCACTCTGTCTCCCCTAGAACTCTAAAACTAAGTTCAGACTGTTCACTCCCATTAAAAAAGTTTACAGTTACGAGTGAAGTCGAGCTTGCATCTTCATGAATACCTCTGGCAGTATGGATATTCATTTTATAGTCTTCGGGTTTCCCAGAAACTTTCCAGTCAATTATGTACTGGGTACCATTAAAACTTATGTAAGAGTAGCCGTTAGGTGTCCCGTCTCTCATCATGTTAAGAGGTATATCGTTTTCGTCCCTTACCCCATTCCACCAATTACCTGATGTTGTTCCTACGTTAAAGTGGTGGTGTGGGACCTCTCCTTCCCAGTGAGATGACTCCTGATGAAAAAAGGTATTATTCTGTGTATGTGAGTGTGCCGATATAGATAGTGTATTTGGGAACTCGCTAAGCAGACCAAATAAGTCCTTCTGATCACTTTCCCTAAACCTCTCGTGCTGTACTAAGGGTATGTGCATGTTAAGTACTATCAGTTCGTTTTTTGATACTAGACTCAGGTAATTTCTAACAAATTCTATTTGATCTGGCCTAAGTCCACCTACATATCCTCTGTCTCCAACAGGGTCATTCATTATGACATTATCCACAACTATAAAGTGAACATCTCCATACACAAAAGCGTAATTTGGAGGCCCATATACCCTCTCAAATGTTTCGTCGGAGAGCTCATCTCTGTCAGCTTGAAAGTTGACATCGTGATTACCTAATACATTATACCATGGTATACCAATCTTTGATACTGCCTGATTCATTGGGACCAATAGGTCGAGGTTATCTCCAACTATATCACCCATAGTCATACCAAACTCAACACCCTTAACACCAACTAACTCAGATACTATATTTTCAGAAAAAAAATCAACCTGCTCAAGGTCATACGGTTGCGGGTCACCAAAAACAATCATCTTAAACTTAGACTTACCTGACTCAGAATATAATGGGAAATTTATATTGCTGGGAAGTGAACCTGTAGGATGTACTCCCTTAAAAACAAAGTTATCTGGCGAACCACCTGGCTTGTGGATGTAATAGAACTGAGGGAGGTTTAATTCATTTACGGGAGTCATCCAGTCTCTGGGTTTAATAACAAAAATTATAGCATCTTCAGAAACCGATATTTTATACCTACCATTTTTATCTGTCTCAACAATATCTACCCCATTTGAGACATAAACTCCTTCTATACCCTCCTCACCTTCATCCATTACCTGGTTTTCATTTTTGTCATGGTAGACATATCCTTTTGCGGTCTTTTCCAGCACAGATACTGAAATCAATTCATAATTATCAGAGAAGCTATTGCTAATTTTAGGAGATAATAAAAAACTTGATATAAAGATAGATACTAAGAGGTTCAGGGTATTCATATTGTAATTTGGCTTAAATTATTTATTCATGTAAAGGTAAGTTTACCATATCTTCAAGATAGATAATTTAAGATAAATTAATAATGAAAAGATTTAAAACAGAATTGCTATGAATCAATTTTTATTTTCTACACAGCATTCCTCGTCTTCACACTGACAATATTTCTTATTGTAAATATGCAAGAAAGCTAAGCTGAAACCAGTAGCATAAGTTATTACTTCAGGGAGATGTAATATCTCAAACTCTTCACTAATCAGTAAGAATGCAAGTATGCTCCAGAATATATAAAAAAGAACTTTTATCAATTGATTAGATGAGTTCTTAATAGATCTATTGATTGCTAAAAAAGAAAGCAAAAGGAATACAAAATTAAGTGGTTGCCACCATCCAGGAGCTGTAGACATATGAGCCTGGGTTATAAATAGTATAGGAGTTAGAAAGCAATGTAACATGCAAAGTGAACTGAGTGTCGCTCCGATATAATCTGGATGAATCCTTAATAATTTCATTTATTTTTTTATTTAGAGTCTTAAAATTATAAAATCAAGAATTAAAAACATCAAAAGTTCAATTTATTTATATCCAAATTTAAAAACTGTTTGAGTTCTATATTTTTCTCCAGGATTTAATGTTACAGATGGGAAGTTCTTTTCATTTGGGGAGTTAGGGTAATGTTGAGTTTCCAGACACAGGCCAGACCTGAAACCATAGCTACCATCTTGTTTAGATTTAAGTTTTCCATCTAAAAAATTTCCAGAATAAAATTGAATTCCTGGCTGGTAAGAATATACTTCTACTAACCT
>CAJWTC010000056.1 GCA_913046795.1 uncultured Flammeovirgaceae bacterium
ATTACGAGGCCTTGCCAAGGCTTAGATTCGAGTTCGATTCTCGATGGTCGCTCCACCTTAATTCATACCTTTTATTTATTTTGACAATAGAAAATATAATTAATATGCTTGAAAAATGAACATAAAACAGCAAATTCTTGCAGCACTAAATGGCGCCCTTGAAGAGTTCAGTCATAATCCGCCTAAAGAGGTATATTATGAATGTGATATGCTTTGGGATATTGACCTAGTTCTAAAGGATGGTACTGAGTTAGGCGGCGATTCTTTTGTTGCTGAGTGTCGGTCTGCAGTCTGTGATTTAGAGAGTATTATCATGAGTGACGACACCGCATTATGGCCAGATGTTATGAATGAAATCAAAGATTGTTTTAATTGTCTATTCGAGAACGAAACATACACAAAATTTTTAGATGACTCGGCTGAAAATTTAGATTTAAATCAATCTAGATTCTTTGTTAGAATTTTTGAAGTTAGAGATGGCGGTGCGGATGTTTGGAAATATTACATGATGCCATTCACTTTTGCTGAGTGCTTAGGAGAAAATAATGATTGATTGTAAATCTAAATTTTATACAGATACTGAAATAGCTATTATGCGTGTTGCAAGAGATGGCGATGCGTTAAACAGTCTTGAAGACTATAAAAATAACAAAGAAGTTGTAAAAGCAGCTATTAATAACTTACCTCAAGCTTTTTCTTACGCCTCTGAAGAATTAAGAGATGATGAAGAAATTTTCCTTGCAGCAATGTTGCATAGTGATATCCGAGAGGGTTATGGAGGAGACATTTTTAAATGTGCTTCTGAAAGATTAAGATCTGATAAAGGGGTTGTATTGCAAGTAGTTGAAAAGGATGGCTGGTGCTTGGAATTCGTCTCAGACGAATTGAAAGCAGATAAAGAAATTGTATTGAAAGCCCTTGAAGGATATAACCTTCTAGGCGTTCTCCAGTGGGCCTCAGACGAACTGAAAGCCGATAAAGAGGTTGCAAAAAAAGGGTGGTTAGAATTTGCATCTGACGATCTAAAAGCCGATAAAGATTTTGTAATTGAAGCTGTGAGCATGTGGGGTGAAACTCTTGAGTTTGCTGCTAATGAACTTAAAGATGATAAAGATGTTGTTCTGGCTGCAGTTCAAGACACATTGGGTTATGGAGAAGCCCTTAAATTTGCCTCAGAAAGATTAAGAAAAGATAAGGATTTAACACTAGTAGCTGTAAATCATAAATACAATGCTTATGAAAATGTGGATGAAGCATTAAAACATGACAAAGAAATTATTCTAGCAGCAGTTAGAGAGACCGGTTGGATGTTAAGAGAAGTACCAAAAAAGTTGCAAAACGATAGAGATATTGTTCTAGCTGCAGTGGAACAAGATGGTGCTGCTTTAGAGTTTGCATCTAAGAAACTTAAAGCTGACAAGGATGTAGTTTTAGCAGCTGTTTTTAGAAATGTAGATGCATTGGAATTTGCTTCAGATGAATTACAAGCTGATCAAGCCTTAAAGTACCTTAAAAGAGGTTATTGGGGCGACGAATAGACTAACCTCAGTAAGTCTTCACTGGTGGCTTACAGCCTCCCTTTTTTACAAAGTATATCTTTAAGTTATAAGTTAATTCTTTTGTGAGCATGTATCACATGGTATTATGGCATGGAGGTAAACAATCATGCGTATTTTTTTTATACTTATTTTATTTGGCGTAATCTATATTTTGTGGGATGAAACAACAGCTACTGAAGCAGTAGAAGATATTTCCAAAAATACAACTAACGCAGTTGAACAATTTTCTGATACTACTAGTAGAGTTATTAAGGCAGCTGACAGTGAGTCAGCACAAGAAGATGCTGAACAAACAGCGTCAAATGAAACCAGAACTATTAGAACAGATCCAGTAGCTTATGTCACAGCAGCACTAGTTGAGCTTAGAGAAGGTAAAGAAAAGTTAGAGGACAGTTTATTTGAACAAAAAGTACTTATTACTAAACTAGAAAGACAAAAAAGCAATGATGAGAGAATGCTAGCGGTCCATAATAAAAACCTTACTTTGTGGAAAACTGCATATCAAAGCGAACAGTTTGGGACCGAAGAAATACCATTTACCAAAAAACAATTACAGCAATTAATTAAAGAAACCTTTAAGAGAAAAAGTGCTTTAGATGGTAGGCCAGCAAAATATTCAATATTTTTAATTAATGGAGAAGGTTTTGTTCTAGAACTTGAAAAAGCAATTGAGAAACTGGGCGATGAAATATTAACCCTTGAAATGGAAAAGGGTATGTTACAGGTATTGAGTACTAGTGATGGATTTTTTGAGGTGAGAGAAAGAGTCAATGGTTTACTCGATGTAACAGACACTTTAGCTAACTATGAGTCCGAAATTAACCTTACTGCTGCATTTAATGTGCAGGAAGCTGCAACAAGTGAAACCAGTAGTTCATTTGAGGATATCCTTAACCAAATAGACTAATAATGAGTGACAGTTCAGAAGAAGGTTGTGGTTGTGTTGTTGTGGCCCTTCTTATGTGGGGTGCGGTTCATGAGACACATACATGGATTATAAATGCCGAGGCTGCTACAAAAAGATTTACTTATAAAGAAATGGTTGTCTCTGACACTAGGGACTGGATAAAAGATTCCGGCTCTTTCATAACAGAGTTTGGATTAACCCAACAAACCCTAGATCAAAAAATAGAGTCAGTAGCAACCAAATATGCTCCCATTCTTAATGATCTAGATTCTAAACTTGAGTATCAAGAATTAGAATTGAAAAGTAAAATTAAATCATTAGAAAAGATATTAACTCACTTCAAGAGAGATGCTGTAACGGATAAAGAGCTTAATAAGTGGAAAAAGCTCTTAGAGTTAGTGTCGTCAGATAAGGTTGAAGTAGAAGAATTAAAAAAAACACTTTATTTCTCTGAACAAAAATCAGTTCTTAACCCTAATACCAAACAAGCCAGAGATGAATTAGATAACATGGTAAAATATATTTCACTTTCTGCACAAAAAACAGAAATGGAACTTAATAAAGCACTCAATCAATGAAATATTTAAACTTAATTATTCTGATAATGTTCTTAAATGCCTGTACTGATAGAGATTCAGTTCCTATTGAACCAACTAGGTACGATGACCTGGACAAAGTAGCTGATATAAATATAGACAAAGCTTCTGCACTTTATCAAGAATATGTCAGAGAAAGGTTTGATCTAGAACAAACTTACAGAGCCCGATTGCTAGCAGAAAAAAAAATACTTAGTACAAAAGTAACTAAAAATATTGGTAATGAAATAATAACTTTTGGTGAACAAACATTGCCAGCTTTAATGAGGACTATTAAACAAGTAGAAGATGAAATAAAGCGATATAGAATTTACCTTAATCAACTTTCAACAGCGCTCATGGAATTGGGAAGGAATCCAGACGAAGACCCAGATATACAAAAATCAGCAAAAATCATAGAGGATTATCAGCTTAAATATACAGAACTTGTTATTAACCTAGAAAATATTTATATTGCGCAAGTTAAATTAGATTTAGCACCAGATAAAAATCAACAAAAAGAACTAGAATCTATGATTAATAGTGCTAGATATTTAGCTGCTCAGGTTGAAGATACTCTGGAGTCAAATCTAGACTAAATTCCTATTATTTATATTCAGTTAATAAAATTATAGAATTAATCAAATGACTAGAAAGATCCCACTTAAGTTTTCTTACGAAGAACAAGCATTCATAGAATCTAAAGAAGGAAGATTATTTAGAGTCCTTGCTGAATACCAGTATCCTAATCAAAAATTTAAAGAAGAAGGTATAGAAAATATGATAGTATTTTTTGGCTCAGCTCGAGCTCCTTCTCCATCTCAAGCTGAATTACTCAAACAAAAGAACCCAAATGATCCATTATTAAAAATGGCTCCATATTATGTTGCAGCTGAGAAGCTCTCATATAAATTAGGAGAATGGTTGAATAAAAGTTCACAGGTATCGAAATATGGTATATGTAGCGGAGGTGGTCCTGGTATTATGACCGCAGCCAATAAAGGAGCATTCGAATCAGGAGCTAAAAGCATTGGATTGAATATTGATTTACCATTCGAAAATATAGAAAACCCTTATATTTCAGAAGGCCTAAATTTTAATTTCAAGTACTTTTTTCTCAGAAAATTTATGTTTGCTTATCGTAGTGAGGCATTAATCATAATGCCTGGTGGTTTTGGCACACTTGATGAATTATTTGAAGTTTTAACACTGATACAAACTCAAAAAATTAAGCGAGACTTCCCTATTGTTATATATGGTAAACACTTTTGGGACGAACTAATTAATACTGACATACTCAAAGAATATGGTGTTATAAGTGCTAATGATATAGATCATATTTTTGTTACTGACTCTGTTGATGAGGCTTTTAATCATATTACATCTAGATTAAATCCTTAAGACTGTCTCCTTCTAATCAAATATGTTTAAATTATTTATAGGAGTTAACAATTATGATTAAAAAAATTATTATTCTTTCTTTATTTTTTTCTTTAAACCTATACCCACATTCTGTTAAAGATGGCGATATGCAGGGTGCATGGAAAGTTATAGAAGCATTTATTAATGGTGAGAAACAGGAAAACGCAGATGGCCTAATGGTGGCATCAGAGGGTTTCGTCTCACAAAATTGGACAGGTTCAGATGGCAATAAATATTTTAATTATGCATCCTATGAAGTTAAGAATGGAGTAGTAAACGTAGAGATATTAAATCACACATTAGATGAGTATATTGGGGCCAATTTTACCCACAAACCAAATTTTATGGGCGATAAGAAATCTTATGTCACTACCTTTACCTGGGCTGGTGTCGAATATACCCATAGATATGAAAAAATTAGTTGTGCTTATGAAAAATGTGCACGTATTTCTGACTTTCGATAAGAATCAATGTGAGACAATTATTTATGTCTCCACTTAATACGATCTTTCCTATTGGTTTGTTTCTTATTTGC
>CAJWTC010000057.1 GCA_913046795.1 uncultured Flammeovirgaceae bacterium
ACCCAACCAAAGTCAGTTATATTATGTCTGTTTCTTCTACTGAGAACGTTATAGTCTTTTCTTTTGCTATATTCTCTCCTGGGTAGTGGGGCATCTGTTGTGCTCTCCCAATAACTTTTACCGTCAACATGTACCCATGATCCCATACCTTCGTACCTGGGGCTATCATCTACCTGATAAACTTTTTGAATCCATTTTCCTTTAGTTTCCTCTCTGTTATAATTTTTTTTGACCCACCTTTCTTCCTTGTCGTACGATAACATGCTCTCAGTCTGGTAAATCCAATCTTGTCTCCAGTGTTTTATTACCATCTCTTTTCCTACAACTAGAAGGTGCTGTATAACTATCTTATCTTTTGTTTCTTCTACGACAAATGCCAATTCTCTTCCGCCAGAGTTATAATTTTCATAGAATTTATATTCTTTGTCAGGTGAGAAAGTCTCTGCAAACTGAAATTTAATGTCCATGCACCCACACATTCCTTTAATAGCCTGAATGTCTTTCTTCTTGTTTGATAATAGAAGTAATGGTATAAAACTTAGTAAAAATAAAAATTTGAAAAAAATACTATTCATTTTGTCTTATTTAGAATGATTATAAACAGTGTAATTTACATCTAAATTACCTAAAGACAAACTTTATATCTTAATTTGAATAGTGATGTATGAATTCCTTGGAGGAGATGGTATTATACCGGGCCCAGGGTACCCCGTAGCTCTTCTAGTAAAATAATATGTATTAAAAATATTGTTTATACCTGCTTCTAATTTAATTTTTTTATATCTATATGCTACGCTGCAATCAACTAAGTTATACTCAGGAATTTCACCGATAATTCCACTAATATTTCCTTCCTTCGCATTTGAAGAGTCAGTATATTGCTTGGCCACGTAGCTAAATTGTGTATTAAAAATAAAGTTTCCAACACCCAGTTTTATTCCAGTCTTAATATTCTGATTTGGCACAAACTCAACTTTTTTGCCAATCACTCCACTCACATCAGACCTAATATACTCAGAGTCTATAAAAGCTGTATTTATAAAATAATTTAGACTTATATTGTCGCTTCTTATTAATAGGTTGTTTAAATCAAAATCTATATTTGACTCAATTCCATAAATAATAGCGTCACCAATATTTCCTCTTTCACTTTTAACACTCCCATCTTTATATGCTTTCTGAGTAAACCCAATCCTGTCCTTATAATTAAGATTAAATAGAGTTATATCAAATGAAATAAGTTTCTTTATGTTCCCCCTAAAACCCAGATCAATGGTATTCCCTTTCTCGTCAGAGATATTAGGATTTATAGAGAAGGCAGGGTTAATTATACTTATATCAGAAAACGTTACAGACCGATAATTTTCAGAAACGTTTCCATATACCTCAAATTCTTTATTTGGTTTATAACTAGAGCCAAGCCCAAAAAGAATGAATGACCTTGTGTTATCTCTTTCCTCCTCCACAGTATTGTTATAAATAACATTTCCCGCTCCATCTAGGTTTATTATTTTATAAGATCCATTGCTTTTTGTGATTATGTTTTCAAATCGAAATCCAGGTGTTAATGAAAACTTATCATTTAGGTAGATTACGTTTTCTCCAAATAGAGCAAAGTTTTTATTGGGGTAAACATAATTAGATTGATTGTTGTAGTTTGGAAACTCATCTAAATAAAAATTAAAATCAGCATCATCTCTGTTTGATCCAGGGCCCTGATTGCTTGTAGATTTAGATCTATAATACTTTCCACCAATCACAAATGTTCCTTTATTTTTTCCGAGATTATATTTCTTTAATAGTTTTAGCTCTAAACCATGATTATTAAAATTTCCTTTGATTAGATCTCTTTCTGAGAATGAGTCAACTTGGTCAACTCTGTTAGTCCTAAAGCCAATAGTGTTTCTCTGTGCGTCTAAACCAAAGAAACTCATAGACAGGGTTACGTCTTCGTTAAACTTATGGTTTAGTTTTAAATTGTAGAGTAACCAGTCTAATTCAAACCAGTTTCTGGTTCGATTACTTTGAAGCGGGTCTTCAAAAAACATTCTGTCAGAAAGTCCTCCAGCTTGTTTCGCAAGATAAGTCATGTATGTAATTTCCCCTGAAACGTCTGTTTTACTTGAAATATTTTGTGCAAGTTTTATATAAAAATTGTTTGACTGGTATTTAGAGTTTGCCCTAAACCCGTTTCCCCTCTTATAATTATAGAAACTATAAAAACTAAAATTTTTTCTTTTTCCACCTATACTTGTAAAGTTTGTGTAAAGGTTATTGCTTCCTACTGTGTTTCTTGAGACTAGATCAATTCTTTTATTTGGAGGCTCTTTGAGGACAAAATTTATTAATCCACCGAATTGAGTTCCGTATTGTAATGAGGCAGCACCTCTAATTATTTGTATCTCTCTTATAGCCTCAGCAGGTGGTGTATAGTAGCTCTCAGGATAACCAAGCACGTCAGCACTTATGTCATAACTGTTCTGTCTTGTGTTAAAGTTTGAAGTTCTATTAGGGTCAAGTCCCCTTCCCCCAATATGTAGCTGAATGCCTGCATCATCATTCTGATAAATATTTAATCCTGATATCTGATTATATATTTGTCTTGCATTGTTTGACGCAAGGTTTGCCATAGACTGTTCAACTAGAATCACTTCTGTCTTCTTACCTGCGTAAATTGAGGTTCCCTCTACATCTTTCAGCCTTTGCAGTTGGAACTCTCTTATCTTCTGACCCTTTATTATAACTTCGGACAGCACCTCTGTCTTTCTCTTGAAAGAGACGTTTACTTCATTATCTTCTGTTAAGTCAATCTCCCTTTCTACAAACTGAGACCCGACTAGTAAATAAACTATTTTTATCGTAGCCTTATATGTCTCAAACTCATAATAACCATTTTTGTCGGGGCTGGTTAAAAATTTCGAGTTGCCATCATAAATGAACACATCCTCTGTAGAGAAGTTTTCACTTTCAACAGAAATTATGCCAAATACCCTATTCTGTCCATCTGAATTATAGAATGAGAATACAATAAAAACTAATAATTTAAATGCCCTTGATCTCATCATTAAGTGGTAATATCCATTTTTTATTTTTAAAAGACTCTGTCTCATCATATAGGTTAATATCAGGATCAATAAATCTCTGACTTGGTCTCCCGTTCAAGGCAACAAAGCTATCTGCATAAACTTTTACTCTATTTCCCTCTGTAGAAAATTTTCTACCGATGAAGTGTGAAAATTCAAGAATAAAGTCGGGTTGAAAACTCATTTGTTTTTCTTGAAATGGGGTAAGGTAGTCTGAGCTGTTAACCATAAAAGAGGTACCTTTTAAAGGGTCTACAACTTTGAAGTTTGTGTAGCCCACCTTCTCAATTAGCATCACCCTCCATGAGAAACGATAACCTTGCTCGTGCCAGAAAAGTTCTCCGGGATATAGCTGGTATCTAAATGGTATGATAGCCTGAGCTAAGAAAAAAAACATCACAATAGATACTGTTAGTTTCTCCTTTTTATTTTTTATCTCTTCTAAAACCTTTGTTTTTTTTGATTTAAAAGAAAGGCCAATACTTGATAAAACCTTTTCTATAAAATTTATCATTTTCTTATGGAACCTGCTGCTGAAGAAAATCATGGAACTAAAAATCATTATGTGTGGAAACATACCTATAGGAAATAAAACAAGTGTAAAAACATGAAAAAATATTACAAGAATAAAAGCTAATAATCTTGTCTTAGCTATCATTAGAAGAAAGGGTATGCTCAAGTCATATAGCATACCCCCCCAACTCATGGCGTAGTGTACCCACTCCATTTGTAAGAAAGTCTCTCCAATAATTGGAAGATCATATTTCGATAACAACCATATTTTTAGTGGCATAGCTTCTAAGAGCCAGTCTGAATTTAGTTTTGCAATTCCTGCGTATAAGTATACTATTGTGATGAGAAGTTTGAGAGCGTCAATATTCCATTTAGATATTTTTTTGAATTCTTTTTTAGAAATGTAGTTATCGACTGAAAATCTAGCATTTGCGGGAATAAATATTAGTAAGAAACTTAGGATGCTTATGAAGTAGTAATGGTTTAGGTATGTTGTCTTATCCATTAACTCAATGTAAGTGAAGCTAACAAAAAACACCAAAATAGAAGCTCTATACTTGAGACCTATTAAAACAAATAAAGACGAAATAAAGCAGATAAAAAATATTAAATATGTAAGCTCTCCTATTGGCTTTACCCACTCAAATCCATAATAAGAAAAATGAAATTCAGGTTGTATGTAGATCTCATCAATCCAACCTTTTAACCAGAAACGGATTATACTATAGCACATTAGTGCCCCAAAACCTATTCTATAAAAAGCTAGAGTGTAAGAGGAGTGAGTTCTATTTAAATAATCCTGAATCACGATTTAAAATACTAATCTCCGTCGGCATCAATGTAGTCAACAGTTACGCTAAGTAGTTGTAACATATCAACCTTAAGAAGTACGACTATTTCTTGGATTGCGTCGTATGTCTGAAGCAGCTTTGTATTATTAGTCTCAATTTGGTTTACGAAATCATCATCTAAGTCTGTAATTTTTTGAAGGGCAATTGTCATTTTATTGCTTATCTTATTTCCTAAATTGTTATCACCTGTATTTTCGTCCAGATCACTGATAATAGACTTAAGAGTTGAACCAGAATAGTAATTTCCGGACCCATGCTCTTTGCCCTCATAGAATTCTATTATTCCGTTGTACGCTTCTATTGCATATTTTTTAGAGTTAATCCTAGAATAATACCCCTCTACATTTTCAGGTAGAGGCCCACTAGAAAAAACGCCACCAGGTATTCCAATTTTATTGGCACGGAAACCCTTCTCATAATAGAAAAGGAAATCATTTACCATAATATTAAATGCGGAGGTTGCTGTGTTATCAGTTGAGCTAATAAATTCATTTTTATAAGTTTCCCAACTTCC
>CAJWTC010000058.1 GCA_913046795.1 uncultured Flammeovirgaceae bacterium
TTTTTATAATTTTTGCAAACCTAAACCTTTAAATGTCTAATATATTATTAAAGTAGATTTTTATAAATAGTTATTTTTGACGTTTATTTTATTATTTTTAAGTGTAAATAATTAATTCATACCCATGTCATTAAAATCACGAACACTTATTTTAGTTATACTAATTAGTAGTATATCCTTTATCTCTCTTTCCCAGGACAGAAATAATAAGAAAGGAAATGCTCTGCTAGACAAGGTTTCTTCACAAGGCAAGAATGAAAATCTAAGTAGCATCTTAGTTGATGGTAAAGACGGCATACTTGAGACCCAGATTGATAAACTGCTTAAGGAATTACAAAAAATTAATAAAGATTTTGAAACTAATTTTTCCAATTCTGTTGACGTGTTACTTAAAGAGAATAAGAATTACTTGGACCAGCTAGAGAATGAGTACAGGTCAAAGTTAAAAGATGAGCATCAAAAAATTTCTGAATTAAAGAAATCAGTTGATGATATCTTAAAAATCAAAGACTTAGAATTAAGGATAGTAGATAGGAAAATAGATGAAATAAATAAAAACCTTAAAAATTTATCGAGTGATGAGTTTATTAAGACCTTTAAAAAAGAATTAAAGAAAGAACTAGAAAACTTTAAAAAATCAACTATTGAATCTTTTGAAGAGCAGCTGAATATCAAAGTTGACACAACTAAAAATTAATTTAATACTTAAATAAATTTATTTGATGAGAAAATGTCTAACTGTTTTTTTCCTTTTATTAACATATTCTTCCTTCTCTCAAACACTTATAATCAACAAAGGAAAGTTATTGGATGCTAATGATTCCATTGACTTTAGACTAGAAGTTGACTCACTTCTCAACTACTACACATTCGATGAGCTCAAATCTGAGTCGATAACCATCAGTCTTGACAGAGTTGAAGTCAAAAGGAAATACACTGGGTTGGATAATCCTAATTTTGAGACCTTTGATGTCACTGACAGATTAGAAGCATCAGCTAAAAAAATTATTTTAGTACAGGAGGATACAACTAAATTAATTTTTAGAAAAAAAATCAATAAAACCTTTCTTGAATATTTTAAAATCGATGATAACGAGGTTTTAGTTGAATTTAAAATTAATGTCGAATTCCCAAATTATAGATATGGTGATGATGATAAAGAGAGAAAGTTTTTCCGTAAAAATACAGGAAGTAATTTAGGTTTTGATTGTAGAGATACAAGGGAGTGCTTCATTTACTTTTATGATAGAATTAATAAGTCTGTATATACCAACCATTTTTCTATCTCAAACACAGATATTAAATCTAATCTAGATGCTATCCTCAAGGAGGCAACTTCAGACATTAATCTAGTAGTAAGGGAAGACTGCGGGTCTCCATCAAATAATTGCGATAGATGGACTGGTAATAATTCAGTAAGACTAGAAACTCCCATAGTGGAAGATTTTACTGGAGATGGAAAGAAAGACGTACTAGGTAGAGTTTATAATGTCTATTTTGGTGATATAGACTGGGATTTAAATGAGGATGAGAAGAAAATGTATTTCTCCAGGTGGGCTCTATTTGAGGCAGTAGATGTATCCGGAGATTCTTTAGTATACAAACTAAATAAATATTATGACCAGATATCAGAGGGCATAAAAGTTTTTTCTCTCGATTATAATGGAGATGGGCATCTGGATATTTATACGAAGCCTGATGTATATCATGGCTTTCAGACTAATAAGCCAAGCGGATGGACCCGTGACGGATTCCTTTACATCAACGACGGCAGTGGTAATTTTCAGCTTTCGGACGATGATGATGCAATAATTAGTCAGACAGGCATTAAAAACTCAGAAATATTTCAGAACCTCGTTCAGGTTGATGCAGATGATGAACTTGAGATAGTCTTCAGCGAAAATAAATTTGATGCAAGGTATATTGTTGCCCACCCTCATATCAAGCTTACATTAATAGATAAGGTAGGTAATAACTACCAAAAAAACGAAGTTGAATTAATTGCTGAGCCTGAGAGTGGATATAAAATTTTAACTAGAAATTATTTAGGAAATGTAGTGTTTGATTTAGATAGTGACGGATATAAGGATTTACTGGTGTGGTACTCTCAGAACGAGGTAAAAGAAAATTACATTGATAACTCAGGTGCGTACACAGGACCTAAACCACTTACTTCTTCTATTCTTGCCCAACAAGAAAAAAGAAAAATTATAGCATTTTACGGAAGTTCAACAGGTTTCAATTTGGATATGAACGCCTCGACAACAAAAGTTTTATATGAGTATAATACCATTCCTGGCATGGAAGCATATTCATTCGAAATTATAGAATTTAAAGAGGGTGTGAATTTATTGATATTTATGGATATATCTGGTGGTGAAGCATTTAATGATTTTGGTATTAATTATGATGGCCCTAATTCCAAAATATCAGCTCTTAAAATAGAAAATAACTCTATTCAAGACGTAACAGATGATATATTTTTAGACTCAAATAATGAAGATCACATGGGTGCAAGAAATGAATTATTATTTAAAGATCTTAATAATGATGGTCTTGTCGATATGTACAATTGGAGAGATATATGGTCTCAAAAAAACATAACACAACCCTCTCAGTTTTTTATTAATAATGGTACAAATTTTATTCCATATCACTGTGCTTCAAATGATTTTGGAAATGGAGGGTTTGACTTTGCAGATTTCAATTCTGATGGGTATTATGATATTTTATATAATGTAGACGGTACTTTCACAAAATCAACAAATATTGATGTAGCTTATGAAGTTGATAATGACGGATATCTTGTGAAAAAAGATGGAGTGGGGGTCTTAGAAATTATTCAAGTTCTCTACAACGACAAGGACGATGATAAGATAGCCGACAGAGAAGACAACTGCATTGATATAGACAACTTCGATCAAAACGACAAAGATAAAGACGGCCTAGGAAATAAATGTGATCCTGATGACGATGGAGACGAAATACTGGATATCAATGATAACTGTCGACTTACTGTTAACCCGGATCAGCTTGATACTGACGGCGATGGAATTGGTGATGCGTGCGACCCTGATGATGACGGTGATGGGGTCAAAGACTCTAAAGACAACTGCCCACTTAAAGCTAATCCTGATCAGAAAGATACGGATGAGGATGGGATAGGAGATGTATGCGATACTGATGATGATGGGGATGGAGTGCTAGATGCTGAAGATAATTGTTCACTAATATATAATCCTAATCAAACTGATACTAATAAAAATAATATAGGGGATGTATGTGAAGATTTTGAAGATCCGCAAACTGTAAATATTATTGTTGAAAATATTGAATATGAAGAAACATTTGATCAAATAGTTAGCCAATATATAGTTGATGATAGTTATCAGTTTTTCTTCAATCAGGGTTATGATGTTATAGATATTGATAATGATGGAAAACAGGAATTTATTTCACTATTTTATGAAACAACCAGAGAAATAAATAAAGCTGGGATTGGTGTGTTTTCTTTTGATTTAACTGAAAACAATAAACTTCAAATAAATCTTGATCAGGTTATTAATATAGATGGTGAACCTAATGCTATTGCTCCAGAAGTAGCTCATCTAAATAAAGATAACTTATATGATATCTTTATACCAACAGGAAATTTCCATGGTGAACCAGGAGAGGAACCTGATTTCTATAATGGAACCTCAAATAGACCTGATTTTATTTTCTATAATACTGGAAGTGGTTATGAAGTAGATTCTTTGGACTTCACCTATGATAATTTAAAGTATGCTGGAACTCATTATCAGAAACAAGTACAAATTGATTCAGATATGGAGAAAGAAATTATTTTATTACCACAGAATAATGCAATGGAAGGTAATGGTGGTTTAGTTATTTATGATTTTATAAATAAGAGACACGAGCTATCAAAAGAGATAAAGTCTATTTATCCAAGAGTGTCCGATGTTTTAGATATTGACTATTCAAGTAGTGGAAATAAAGACCTTTTAGTTATTTCTAATGAAAAGCAAAATAACCTAAATAATTATTATTTACAGATGTACGATGGTAGTAATGATGGGGTAGATTTTAATAGTGATATAAGTGATATTGGATCATTTTCTATTGATTCCGAATGGTTTGTTCCTGAAAATGAAGATGGATTTAAATTTATTATAATTGATAATTTGAAAATTTTATTAGTTTGGTTTGCAAACTCAAATGGAATAGATGCCCAACTTAAAGCCTACGAAATTAGCACAAGTAATATCATTGATATCACAGAATACCTCTTTGGTAAAAAATTTACAGAGAGAAGGTTTGATGGTCTTGGTCCAATACTAAGTGATTTTGATAGTGATGGAGATTTAGATTTTATTGTTGAAGGAGGCTATAGTTTAGAAAATCCATACATTTTATATCTTAATAATGGATTGAGGTTTCAGCCTGTTCTCTTTTCTGAGTCTAACTTAGGAAATAGATTTATTGACCTAAACCAAGATGGAATAATGGATATTATAAGCAATAAAAATTCGTCTGCTCAAATAATTAATTCTATAATTAACCCTTCTGATACTGATTATGATGGCATTGTAAATTCCTTAGATACTGATGATGATGGGGATGGAGTGCTAGATACTTTAGATAACTGCCCTCTTACAGCGAATGCTGACCAGTTAGATACGGACGGTGATGGTCAGGGAGATGTCTGTGACACAGATGACGACGGAGACGGGGTATTAGACACTGAAGATAACTGCCCTCTTACAGCGAATGCTGACCAGTTAGATACTGATGGTGATGGGATAGGCGATGTATGCGACACAGATGACGACGGAGACGGAGTGCTAGATACTGAAGATAACTGTCCACTCACTGTGAATGCAGACCAGCTTGATACTGATGGAGACGGTGAGGGAGATGTGTGTGACACTGATGACGACG
>CAJWTC010000059.1 GCA_913046795.1 uncultured Flammeovirgaceae bacterium
TTTCTATTTTTCTTTAATGCTTTAATTATAAGTTCCCTTTCTTTTTTTTCTATACTTAATGACTCATTATCAATTTCAACCTCTGTAACCTCTTGAAATTTATTATCTATTGGAATTTCCTCGTCTGTTATTAGAATATTATTTTCTTCTAACATTTCTGATTTTTTGTTATCTAATTGAACTTTCTCATCTGAATTTAAGATATTATCAATAATTTTTTTCATTTCGGTCACATCATTTTTAAGATCAAAAAGTATCTTATAGAGGATATCTCTCTCATTATAATTTTCATCATTTGCGTCCTTATTTAATTTAGATAGAGCAGGTAGGTTTGATGTTTCAGGAATATACTTTCTGATTGTTTCAACACTAATATTCCTCTCTATTTCAAGAACTGATATTTGCTCAGCTAAATTTTTTAATTCTCTTATATTTCCTGGAAACCTGTATTTTTTAAGTTCATTTTTTGCATTATCAGACAGCCTTACTGGTTCTATTTTATTATTATCTGAAAAATCAGATGCGAATTTCCTAAAAAGTATTGATATGTCTTCCTCCCTTTCTCTCAAAGGTGGAACAACTATTGGCACAGTGTTCAATCTGTAATAAAGGTCCTCTCTAAATTTCTTGTTTCTAACAGCTTCCTCTAATTTAACATTAGTAGCTGCTATAATTCTAACATCTGTCTTCTGTACTTTAGATGATCCCACTTTTATAAATTCTCCATTTTCAAGTATCCTTAATAACCTTGACTGTGTAGATAGTGGCATTTCTCCTATTTCATCTAAAAATATGGTACCCTTGTCTGTTACCTCAAAATACCCTTTTCTAGACTCATTTGCACCTGTAAAAGATCCCTTCTCATGTCCAAATAATTCTGAGTCTATTGTTCCTTCTGGTATTGCGCCACAGTTGACAGCTATAAATTGGCCATGTTTTCTTTTACTAATTGAGTGAATAATCTTAGAAAAAGATTCTTTTCCAGTTCCACTCTCTCCAGAAATTAATACTGTCATGTCAGTGGGAGCTACCTGGATAGCTACTTCAATAGCATGATTTAGTGGGTTTGAGTTCCCAACTATTCCAAATTTTTGTTTAATATTTTTTATTTTATCTAACATAACTCTCCAAATAAAGTAGCTGAATTACATTCTTTAATTTTGACATCCACATACTTGCCAATAAGATTATTTTTTTTTCTAAAAATGACCATTTTATTTTCAGAAGTTTTTCCTCTAAAGAATTTATCTGATTTTTTAGAATAACCTTCAACTAATATTTTGTATTGATTATCAATTTTTAACTCATTTCTAATTAATGAGTGCTTATTTTGTTTTTTTACAATTTCTGATAATCTTTTTTTCTTAATCTCTAAAGGGATATCATCATCATATTTTTTATGTGCAAGAGTTCCTGGCCTATCAGAATAATAATACATATACGAATAATCATAAAGTACATTATCCATTAACGTTAATGTATCCATATGTTCTACTTCACTTTCAGAACAAAAACCTGCAATAAAATCAGATGAAATTGCACATGAATTTCCTACGATTGATTTTATGTCCTTAATTTTACTTAAATACCATTCTCTGTTGTATGTTCTATTCATTTTCTTAAGTATTCTTGAGTTTCCACTTTGAGCAGGTAAATGGATATAATTACAAACATTTTCATACTTTTTAATAACTTTTAAGACATCATTGGTTATATCTTTTGGATGAGATGTTGAAAATCTAATTCTTAGGTCGGGACTTACTTTAGCCGTCATTTCTAATAGATCAGAGAAGTAGACAATATCTTCAGATTTAGATTCTTTCTCTAGTTTTATCTTATTATTCTGGGTAGGTGACCATTTAAATGAATCTACATTTTGACCAAGAAGCGTTACCTCCCTATATCCTTTGTTGTATAAATTTTTTGCCTCATTAACAATGCTTTCAGGGTTTCTACTTCTTTCTCTTCCCCTAGTGTAAGGAACAACACAAAAAGAACACATGTTATCACAACCTCTCATAATAGATATAAAAGCACTTATACCATTAGAATTTATTCTAACAGGTTCAATGTTTTCATACGTTTCTTCAAGGGATAGTATTGTGTTGACTGATTTTTCATTTTTCTCAACTACATTCCTTACTAAATTTGGTAAATCTCTATAGGAATCAGGTCCAGCAACTATATCTACAACTTTTTCTTCGTTTAATAACTTTTCTTTTAATCTCTCAGCCATACAACCAAGAATACCAATAACCATATCAGGTTTGTTTTTTTTGTGAATGTTAACTGTTTCTAGTCTCTTCCTTACAGTTTCTTCAGCTTTCTCTCTTATAGAGCAGGTATTTATTAGGACAAGGTCAGCGGTTTCGATTTTATTCGATAATGAATAATTTTCTTTTTTAAGAATTGATGCTACAATTTCACTGTCTGAGAAGTTCATTGCACAGCCGTAACTTTGAATGTATAGATTTTTATTCATTTATAAATTTTAGACAAATTTACACTAAGACTGACAAAATGTCAATATTCAATATTTTAAAAAAATTAATTAAATTGTTGTACTAAATATAAATCATGAAAAAATACTACATACTCACAATATTAATATTAACATTTCTAACGTCTTTCTCACAAAGAAGAAATAATTCTAATTTTTTATCATTTAATGAAAAACTATATAATTCAATTAATTATAGATTAGTGGGTCCTTTCAGAGGTGGTAGAGCAGGTACTGTTTCGGGCGTAATAGGTAATCCTAATTTGTATTATATGGGAACAGCTGGTGGTGGAGTATGGAAAACTGAAGATGCTGGAAATTCTTGGCAATGTATAAGTGATGGATACTTTGGAGGTAGTATAGGTGCAGTAGCAGTTAGTGAATCTGATCCAAATATTATATATGTAGGAGAAGGTGAACAGACATTAAGGGGTAATGTGTCATCAGGTATGGGTATGTGGAGAAGTAACGACGCAGGAGAGACTTGGAATTTTATCGGTTTACCTAAATCTGAGCATGTTTCAAGAATAAGAATTCATCCAGAAAATCCAGATGTTGTTTATGTAGGTGTCATTGGTAATTTATGGAAGCCAAATCAGGAAAGAGGTCTTTATAAGTCTGTAGATGGAGGTAAAACATGGAGTAAGATATTATATGTATCAGATAAGGCTGGAATTGGTGATGTTATCTTAGACCCTAATAATTCAAGAATTATATATGCAGCTACTTGGCAAATGAAAAGAAATGGTTACAGAATGGATAGCGGTGGTCCTGATAGTAAGGTTTTTAGAAGTTTTGATGGTGGTGATACCTGGGAAGATATATCAGAATTTAATGGTCTACCCTCATTCCCGTGGGGAATAGTAGGTGTTGCTATATCTCCTGTTAACTCAAAAAGAATATGGATGATGATTGAAGCTGATAATGGTGGTTTATATAGGTCAGACGATGGTGGTAATAATTGGAAAAAAATTAATTCAAATAGAGCCTTAAGGCAAAGAGCATGGTACTATACTAGAGTCTATGCCGATACCCAAAATGAAGATAAAGTATATGTGTTAAATGTTAGTTATGGTGTTTCAACAGACGGAGGAAGTACGTTTACACTTAAAAATGCTCCTCACGGTGATCATCATGACCTGTGGATTGATCCAAACGACAACACAAGAATTGCTATAGCAGATGATGGTGGGGCTCAGGTGTCTAACGATAGTGGAAATAATTGGACTACTTACTTTAATCAGCCCACTGCACAGTTTTATAGAGTATCAACAGATAATTCATTTCCATATAGAATCTATGGAGCTCAGCAAGATAACAGTACAATAAGAATTAAGCATAGGACCTCATCCTCATCAATAGGTGAAAGAGACTGGGAGCCTACCGCAGGTGGTGAGAGTGCTCATCTGGCACCAGATCCTCTCAATAATGAAATTGTTTTTGGTGGTACATATAAAGGATATATGATGATGAGAGATCATACGACTGATCAGAATAGGTCTGTTAATGTTTGGCCAGATAACCCAGCGGGTTCTGGTGCTGAGGTAATGAAGTACAGGTTTAATTGGAATTTTCCAATAACATTTAGTCCTCATGATCCTAAAAGACTTTATGCTGGTTCTAACTACTTACATGTTTCAACAAATTCAGGTCAGTCATGGGAGACTATATCAGGTGATTTGACAAGAAATATTCCAGAAACAATTTTATCTTCTGGTGGACCAATAACTCAAGACAATACAGGTGCTGAATTTTATGCAAACGTATTTGCCATTGCAGAGTCTAAATTAGAAGAAGGTGTTATTTGGACTGGTAGTGATGATGGACTAATACATGTGACAAAAGATGGGGGTAAATCTTGGGAGAATGTAACACCTCCATCCAATATGTCCCCAAAATTAAATATGATTAATTGTATTGACCCAAGTCCATTCAAGAAAGGTAAAGCGTATGTTGCAGCAACATCATATAAATTTGGTGACTACACACCATATCTATATAAGACAGAAGATTACGGGAAGACATGGGAGCTTATAACTAATGGTATTACATCAAATTATTATACCAGAGCAATAAGATCTGATAAAAAGAGAGATGGTCTTCTTTATGCTGGAACAGAGTGGGGGATGTTTATAAGTTTTGATGATGGAAAAAGTTGGAATAAATTTCAACTTAACTTACCCGTAACATCAATTAGGGATATTGCTGTGAAAGACAACGATCTTATAGTTGCTACTCATGGTAGAAGTTTTTGGATGATAGATGATTTAACTCCACTTCATCA
>CAJWTC010000060.1 GCA_913046795.1 uncultured Flammeovirgaceae bacterium
AAGTTATCTTATTGAAAATAATTTCTATGAATTAATTTTATCTGAGAAGACTATTCTTTTGAATAATCTTCAAAAGATGAAAAGAAATAAAAAAATTAGAAAAATATATATGTCATTTAAAAAATTAATAATTGAATCATATTTTCTTACCGAAGTCGGAGCTACTCAAGTACTTAGATATAATGGGCCATCTGTTGTATTGGGTGATTATAGAGGATGTGTTCCATTTGGTGAAATAGGAAAAACGTGGGCAATATAAAAAAAATTTAAATTATGAATAATTCCTTGAAAACACCAGTCGAAAATTTTCTTAACTGGGAGAAAAAGAAAAGTAATGAAACTTTCCTTGTTCAGCCTATAGATGGAAAATACGTTAATTTTTCATGGGGAAGGGTTGGTAGCGAAGCAAGAAAAATGTGCAACTATATAAATAGTCTCAAACTTCCAGACAAATCAAAAATTTCTATCTTATCAAAAAATTGTGCCCATTGGATCATTGCTGATCTAGCTATAATGATGAGTGGTAATATATCTGTTCCTATATATGCAAATATAAATGGAGAAACAGCAAAGTATATATTAGAACATAGCGAATCAGAGTTAATATTCATTGGTAAGTTAGAGGAAAGTGACTGGAATGATATAAAGAAAAATATTCCAAAAAAAATCAAAAAAATTGATTTTGGTTATTACGGCCTTGAATGTAATTTTCAAAAGTGGGATGAGATTCTTGTTGATCAAAAAGCTGAATTAAAACTTCCATCTATAGAGATTGAAGATATCATTACAATTATTTATACATCAGGAACAACAGGAATTCCAAAAGGTGTTGTATTAAATTATAAAGCTGCTGGAACAGCTACAAAAAACTTAGACTTGTTATTTCCATTAAGTGAGGAAGATAGGTTCATATCATACCTCCCACTCTCACATATAGCTGAAAGAGCTTTAGTTGAGCATGGTGGAATATTATCTGGAGGTAAAATATTTTTTGTAGAAAGTTTAGATACATTCCCTAAAAATCTCAAATATTGTCATCCAACAATTTTCTTTGGAGTGCCAAGAATTTACACAAAATTTATGAGCAAAATTCAATCTATTATACCTCAGAATATTATTAAATTAATATTAAGTACACCTGTAATTGGTTCATTATTCTCAAGTCTAGTTAGAAAATTGCTTGGTCTTAATAAGTCTAGGATTTGCATAACAGGAGCAGCATCAATTTCAGTTACAACTCTAAATTGGTTTAATGAATTAGGATTAAAATTATATGAAGCTTATGGAATGTCTGAAAATTCAGCTTGCTCACATGCAAACTTTCCTGGTAATATTAAATTTGGAACTGTTGGCAAAGTTATGCCTGATACAGAGGTTAAAATCACAGAAAAAGGTGAAATAATAATGAAGAATGATTGTGTAATGAATGGATATTATAAAGAAAAGAAACTTACCCAAGATACAATCAAAGATGGCTTCTTATATACTGGAGATAAAGGCCTAATAGATGAAGATGGTTTCTTGAAAATAACAGGGAGAATCAAAGATATTTTTAAAACATCAAAAGGTAAATACGTTGCGCCAAATCCTATAGAAATGAAATTGAGCAAAAGCAATATTATAGAACAGGTCTGTGTTGTTGGGGAAAATCTATCTCAACCAATAGCTCTAGTAATTCTAAGTGAAGGAAAAAAAATTGCTAATGAGGTTTCAACTAACTTTAATTCATTAATGAATTCAATTAATGACACATTAGAAAATCATGAAAGAATTAAAAAAATTATCATAATGAAAGATAATTGGTCAATTGAAAATAATATTTTAACTCCTACTCTTAAGATCAAAAGAGATTCAATTGAAAAAAAATATAAGGAATTTTATGATTATTGGTACAGTTCAGAAGAAAAAGTAATATTTCAATAAGACTAAGGTTTCAGAGACTGATAAGGATTGTAACCGTTTAACTTTTTTTCATAAAAACCTGACCCATCAAACTTTCTAAGATTTCCTGATTTCATGCACTTATTAGAACAACATCCGTTGTAAATCTTTGCTCCATCATCACTCAGTGAAAAATGCTTATTACAATCTGCATTTGCACAATTCACCATTCTATCAGCCTTTTTTGCAGTAACATAACACTTACCAATAATTTTAGGATTTACCTTATTAATATCCTTAACAATCCTATTATCAAATACATAACATTTACCTTCAAAATCTTTTCCTTTTTCTTCAATACCATATTTAATTATTCCACCATGTAGTTGATAAACATTTTTATATCCTTTTTCCTTAAGATAAGCACTTGCTTTCTCACATTTAACTCCTCCAGTACAATAAGTAATTATTTTTTTATTTGGGTTAATCTTATCCTTAATGTTATCAATTACATTAGGAAAATCTCTAAAATTATCAATGTTTAGAGTTACTGCATTTTTAAACTTACCTATTTCATGTTCATAATTTGACCTAACATCTAATATATATACATCATCTAGGTTATTTTCAAGGACAGATCGGAATTCTGATGGTTCTATATAATTCCCTTTTCTGTTAATTATCTTTTTATTTTTTATACCAGAGTTAACTATCTCGTTTTTAACTCTTACATTAATTTTTTTAAAGACATTCTTTTCTACGAAATCTACCTTAAACTCAATATCATTAAATATCTTATAACTATTAATTTTATTAATATACTTTTTACAGTCTCTTACCTTACCAGAAACTGTTCCGTTTATACCCTCATCTGATATTATTATTCTTCCAACAATATTATTTTCTATACAAAATCTCAAATGATTATCTCTAAATTTAACTGGATCTAGAATTCTTGAGTAAGAGTAAAATAATAAAACTTGATATTTAGAACTCATATAATACGACTGGAAAATAATATCTCTTGCATCTGATTCTTAACCTTCATGGCTGATAGCCTAACCTCTTGACCAAAGTTTATAGAGTCATCACAATAGATAATACTTCTTGAAACATTAACTATTATTCCACAATTTTCATTCATACCTAAATTACTGATTTTTTTTAGGTCACCACCTTGAGCACCAACTCCAGGAATAA
This sequence comes from uncultured Flammeovirgaceae bacterium, assembly GCA_913046795.1. Lineage (GTDB taxonomy): Bacteria > Bacteroidota > Bacteroidia > Cytophagales > MED-G16 > MED-G16. Next base: position 3,082 of record CAJWTC010000060.1, read on the forward strand.
GCAAGAAATTATCAGGAATAATTTTTCTTATATTTAATAAATCATCTTCTCTATTTGCTCCTACCACGTACATCATATTCTTTTTTGATGACCATTCTGTTGAATTTTTAATTATGGACTCATACAGCTGTTCTCCATTTAAATTTTTTATTGACTGAATATCCTTAGCGCTTTTATTAGAGGTTAAAGCCAATATAATAGCCCATTTATCTTTAAATTCTAGAAAAGGATCAATACTATCTCTGCCCATATAAGGTGACAAGGTTATAGCATCAAAATTAAATGTCTCAAAAAATGTTCTGGCATACATTAAAGATGTATTACCTATATCTCCTCTTTTTGCATCTGCAATTTTAAAAATATTTTTAGGGATATAGTCTAAGGTTTTCTTAAGAGTTCTCATTCCCTGTGATCCGTTGACTTCGTAGAAGGCTAGATTTGGTTTATAGGCAACAACTAAATCTTTGGTATTATCTATAATTATCTTATTGAACTCAAAAATAGGATCATCATATTTTAAGAGATACTTAGGTATTTTATTTAAGTCAGAGTCTAATCCAACACAGAGATATGATCCTTTATTTTTAATTTCATAACAAATTTGATCATAATTCATTTTATCTAAAATCTATGACTTCAATTTCTGGATAATCTTCAGGAATAAAAGTAAATAAATTATTTTCTAGACTCTCTTCTTTAAAATCATTTATCATATAAACAAATGTACTATTAGACTTATCAAATACTGAAAAACTACTAAGTAATCCATCGGAATCAATTTTAAACAATATTTTAAAATAAGATTTTTCTTGATCATCAGGATATATTTCAACTAACCTGATATTTTTTTCCTCTCCTAAAAATTTAAAAGAGAATCCAGACTTATATATCTCAAATATATTATTTAATGATAGTTCTTGTTCTTCAGGATCAAATTCTGAAATAGTAACTTCGTTTAAATCCTCAAGATATGTCCATACGGTTTCTGAATTATTGATAATCTTTTGACCTTCAATGAAAAGGACATACATCTCTTCTTTCACTGAAATTTTTCCTTGAAAAGAATCAGCAATATTTTCTGATAAATTATTCATTATATAAGTGAATGATGAGGTAAAGCCTTCCATTTTCTTGTACCTTTCACTCATCATATCTAATAGATCTACTGCCTTCTTATCTTCTTGTGAGTAGGAAGAAAAAGAAATTAAATAAATAAAATAAAATAAAAAATAAATTCTCATACACCAATATTAATAAATTTATCCTAATTCATTAAGTAATTTTTCTAAAGCATATTCATCTTGAATCAAAACCTTTCTAGGTTTACTACCTTCTGAGGGACCAACTATCCCTGCAACTTCAAGCTGATCAGTCAACCTTCCAGCCCTATTATATCCTAGTTTTAATTTTCTTTGCAAAAGTGAAGTGCTCCCTGTCTGAGAACTAACTATCAACCTTGCTGCATCCTCAAAAAGAGGATCTCTATCTGTCAAATCAATATCCGAAATTTGTTTCTCATTTTCATCAATGTATTCGGGTAATAAGTATGCAGAAGCATAACCTCTCTGAGCACCAATATGATCACAAATTTTTTCAATTTCAGGGGTATCAACAAATGGACATTGTAATCTAATAATATCAGATCCAGGAGAAAATAACATATCACCCATTCCTACAAGTTGTTCAGCACC
>CAJWTC010000061.1 GCA_913046795.1 uncultured Flammeovirgaceae bacterium
GAAACTACAAATAAAAATTTTTTAGTGTTGATAATAAAATTTTATATAATATTGTAGGATATAATATGAACGATATTAAAAGTTTTGAAGCAGTAGATTTTTATCAGCTAGATGAGCTCTTTTCTGAAGAACACAAACTTGTTAGAGATTCTGTTAGACAGTTTGTTAATCAAGAAATAATTCCAAATATCGAAGACTGGTATGAAAAAAATCATTTTCCAACAGATATTGTAAAGAAGATGGGTGAGACTGGAATTTTTGGACCTAATGTTTCCCCAGATTATGGTGGAGGAGGATTAGATAATATTTCTTACGGCCTAATTATGCAAGAGCTCGAAAGGGGTGACTCTGGAATGAGATCAACAGCATCTGTTCAAAGTTCTTTGGTAATGTATCCAATTGAGGCTTATGGTTCTGAAGAACAAAAAAAGAAATACCTTCCAAAACTTTCCTCAGGTGAGATGCTTGGGTGCTTTGGCTTAACTGAACCTGATTATGGGTCAAACCCTGGGGGGATGATATCAAAACTAGAAGATAAGGGAGATTATTTTTTACTTAATGGATCAAAACTTTGGATATCAAATTCTCCAATAGCTGATATAGCTGTTGTTTGGGCTAAGGATGAAAATAAAAGAATTAAAGGTGTAATTGTAGAGAGGGGAATGGAAGGGTTTTCTACTCCTAAAACTGGTGGTAAATGGTCTTTAAGATCTAGCTTAACTGGGGAATTAGTATTTGATAATGTTAAAGTACCAAAAGAAAACCTATTACCAAATAAAGATGGTCTTGGCGCACCTTTGGGTTGTTTGGATAAGGCTAGGTACGGAATAGCATGGGGAGCATTAGGTGTTGCAATGGACTGCTACTATCATGCAAAAAAATATTCATTGGAAAGAAAACAATTTGAAAAACCAATTGCATCTTTTCAACTAATTCAAAAAAAGTTAGCAGAAATGCTAACTGAAATTACAAAAGCTCAGCTTGTATGCTGGAGATTAGGATCATTAATGGATAAAGGAAAAGTTAGTTCTGCTCAAATATCTTTAGCCAAGAGAAATAATGTCGAGATAGCATTAAAAATAGCAAGGGAAGCAAGACAGATTCACGGAGGTATGGGCATTACCAACGACTACCCTATGATGAGACATATGATGAATTTAGAATCTGTTATAACCTACGAAGGGACTCATGACATTCACCTATTAATCTTAGGGAATGAAATAACAGGAATACCTGCTTTTTCGTAAGATGAAATCGTCATCAAGAAAAATAACTTCAAGATTTGGAAATAAAATCTTCGTAAGAAGTTGGACCCCTAATAAATCTAATCAAGCTTTACTCATGGTTCATGGGTTAGGTGAACACTCTGGAAGGTATGAGGTTTTTTCAAAGTATTTAAAAAACGAGAAATTAAGTTTATATGCATTTGATTTACCTGGACATGGTAAAACTTATGGGAGAAAGGGCCATATAAAAAAATTTGATGAGTACTTAGATTCTTTAGAAGATGTCCTTATACATATAAGAAAAGAAAACTTAGATATACCCATAAAATTATTTGGACATAGCTTGGGAGGATTGATATCTTTATCATTTCTTATAAATAGAGAAAGTAAGGAGATTGATTCAGCAATAATATCTAGCCCTTGGATAAAATTAGGTTTAGAGGTTCCAAAATATCTTATTAGAATTCAAAAAGTTCTAGTGAATATAATTCCTGGTTTTAGACTTAATAATAGGATTAATACCAATGACTTAACAAAAGATAATAAGATCAACTCTAAATACATTAACGACCAGCTTGTACATGATAGGATTTCATTTAAATTATATTCTGAAATTAATAATCAAATAAATTTAGTAGTTGAAAGATGTGATAGAATAAAACTAAAAGTATTATTATATCATGGAACTGAAGATAAGATTATTTCATGTGAAAGTATCAAAATTTTAAGTTCAAAAATAAAAAACAGTAATATGGTATTTTTTAAAGAAGTGTATCATGAACCTCATAATGACTTAGAGAAAAAAGAAGTATTCAAGAAAATAATCAAGTTCCTAAATTAAAATTATTTTATATCTTTAGAAAATGAATTTAATACTAGTCTTATTTATAATGTTTTTTAATAATCAGTCAAAGTGGGTAGATCTAAGCTCAGAAGATATATCTGAAAATTGGCATACCTATTTATCTAATTCTGTTGAGGGGTGGGAATCTAAGGATAAAGTCTATGTATTAGATCCTTCCGATAAAAAGAATAATGGTCTTGTTTCAAATAAACAATACCACAGCTTTATTTTGTCATTAGAATGGAAAGTAGATAAAGGTGGAAATAGTGGAATTTTCTGGGCTTTAAATGAAGATCCAAAATACTCAGTTCCATATCTAACAGCTCCCGAAATTCAAGTTATTGATGATGAGTATTACTACAGTGGAGATAAGGAAAATCGTAAACATATGAATGGATCAGTTTATGACATGGTACCACCCTCAATGTTAGCTGCAAACCCTACAGGTGAATGGAATAAGTATGTAATTGAAATTAACTATAAAAAAAATATTGGTAATGTTAATCTTAATGGAAAAGATGTTTCTAGTTTTCCACTTAAAGGTGAAGCTTGGGTTAAAATGGTTGAAAACTCAAAGTTTAAGAGCTGGGAAGGATTTGCTAAAACTGAGAAGGGGCCAATTGCATTACAAGATCACGACACAAAAGTTTACTATCGTAATATTAAAATTAAAGAACTATGACTAGAAATATTATCTATTTGATTCCATTGCTTTTTACATTTTCATTTATTTCAAAAGACAAAAATTTTGAGGATTTTGTAGAGGCTGAAATTCCATACCTCAAGGAATTGTATATTGATATTCATAAAAACCCAGAAATATCTCTAATGGAGAAAGAGACATCAAAAAAACTTGCAAATGAGTTAAGGAAAGTTGGTTTTGATGTTGAAGAAAATTTTGGAGGATACGGAGTTGTGGGGATCTTAAAAAATGGAGATGGCCCTACTATATTATATAGAACAGATATGGACGCACTTCCTATGGAAGAAAAAACTGGTCTCCCTTATGCTAGTAAGGTTATAACAAAAAATTTTGATGGGAATGATGTTGGTACCATGCACTCATGTGGTCACGACATGCACATGACAGTTTGGACTGGAACTGCAAGAGCATTGGTTGAAAGAAAAGACGAATGGAATGGCACGGTAATGATGATTGGTCAGCCTGCTGAAGAAATAGGGGCTGGAGCTGCAATGATGCTCAGTGCCGGACTCTATGAAAAATTCCCAGTCCCAGATTACGGTATCGCACTTCACTCTTCGCCAACTATTCCCTCAGGAAAAGTAGGTTTTGGGAAAGGATATATAATGGCAAACACCGAATCAGTTGATATTAAAGTATTTGGACAGGGTTCACATGGAGCCGCTCCTCATATGTCTATAGATCCTATTGTAACTGCATCAATGATTATTATGGAGTTACAGACTATAGTAAGTAGAAATTTAAATCCCCTCGATGATGCGGTTATAACTGTAGGTTCTATAAGGGGCGGAACAAAACATAATATTATACCTGACGAAGTTAATCTTCAATTAACAATAAGAACCTATAAAGAAGAGGTTAGAAATTTAATTCATAAAAGAATTAAAGAGATTTGTAATGGAGTTGCCGCGTCAATGGGGCTAGATGATTCTAGATGGCCTAAAATTGTAATGCGAGACCAATCAACACCAGCTAACTTTAACGATGGAATGCTTATTGATATAATGACAGATGTATCTAACTCATTAATTGGGAAAGAAAATGTTGTTGTTGTAGAGCCGCAAATGGTAGGTGAAGATTTTGCTAGATACGGAAGTACTAAAGAAGATATTCCAACTGCAATGTATTGGCTTGGTACTGTTCCTAAAGAAAGAATGGATAAATATAATTCTGGAGAGTATGCTCTTCCAGCTCTTCACTCCCCTTTCTATTACCCTGAAATAGAAAACACGATTAGAACTGGAGTGAAGGTAAGTACTGAATCTTTAATTGAACTTTTTAATAAGTAAAAATCTTTTCTCTATCAGAAAAAGAAAGAATGTGAGACTGAGTTTGGTTTTCAAAGTTTACCAAAACAACATTTTTTTGAACTCGAAAAACATCAAATAAGATATTATTAGATACTTTTATATTATAAATGTCACCTTTTTTTTCGAAGGATAAATTTATTACAATCAAATCATTAACAAGATTATAGTTATCAATTGAAGGAATTATTTCTGATTTATTTACACTGATTTGAAATTTATCCTTGATATAGGCATCTAATTGACTTGACACATTTTTTAATTTAATCTCAGTATCTATTGAAATTGATTTATCAAAAAATAATCTAAGATCATCCTCTAGATCATCTCTGAAAATTTTGATTTTTATATCGTGCTTATTTCCCTTTAAAAATATTTCAGATGTACTTATGTACAATGGGTGTACTAATAAAAGAATATATAAGTAAAAAGTTTGCATTAATTTTAAGTTAACAACAATGTATTAAAATTAATTTTTTATTAAAAAAATATTTTAATTAATATTG
>CAJWTC010000062.1 GCA_913046795.1 uncultured Flammeovirgaceae bacterium
AACTTAGAGTAGTCTATTATCTTACATACAGGTGGATCTGAATTTGGAGAAATCTCAACTAAATCAAGTCCTAACTGCCTAGCCATATCTTTTGCTTTATTAATTGGGTATATATTAACATCTACATTTTCTCCAACTACACGAACCATATTAGAAGTAATTCTATCATTTACTCGATGTTTTTCTTCAGGTTTTCTCCAGTTTCTTCTTTTTCTGTGAATATTAATTTTTGTATTCTTTAATTAAAAATATCTGCAAATATCTCAATTATTTAAAAAAATAAAAGGAAAATACCATTATTTTGTAGATGTAGATAAATTAGTCTTTATACTAGATAAGAAATCGTTTACGCTCATTTTGCCAATATCACCTTTTGTCTTCTTTCTAACAGAAATTGTGTTTGATGACATTTCATTATCACCTACTATCAACATATAAGGAACTTTCTTTAATTCAGCGTCTCTAACTTTTTTAGAAATCTTCTCATTTCTAAAGTCTACACTTGATCTTAATCCTTTATCTATTAAAGAATTATTTATATTTTCAGCATATGTTACAACATTATCATTTATAGGTAATACAATTGCCTGTTGAGGAGCTAACCATAGAGGGAAATTACCTTCACAATGTTCAATAAGAATTGCAATAAACCTTTCCATTGAACCAAATGGAGCTCTATGTATTAGAACAGGTGTTTTCTTTTCATTATTTTTATCGATATACTTTAAGTCAAACCTTTTAGGTAATTGATAATCAACTTGAATTGTTCCAAGTTGCCACTCTCTTTCGAGAGAATCTCTTACCATAAAATCAATTTTAGGACCATAAAAAGCTGCCTCTCCATACTCAACTACTGCTTCAATACCTTTTTCTTCAACCGACTCTATAAGATCGTTTTCAGCCCTATCCCAAAGTTTACCATCACCAATATATTTAGAATTATCTTCTTTATCTCTCAATGAAATTTGAACCTTAAAATTATCAAATGATAGAGACTTAAAAACTTTAAGGATCAAATCCATTACAGCAATGACTTCATCCTTAACCTGATCAATTGTACAAAATATGTGAGCATCATCTTGAGTAAAACCCCTAACCCTTGTCATTCCATGCAATTCTCCACTTTGTTCGTACCTGTAAACTGTTCCAAACTCAGCAATTCTTAGTGGCAGTTCTTTGTAAGAGTGTGGTTTAAACCTATATACTTCACAATGATGGGGACAATTCATTGGTTTTAGTAGATATTCATCATTATCAGAGGGAACTTGAATCGGTTGAAATGATGACTCACCATATTTCTCGTAATGCCCCGAGGTTACATATAAATCCTTAGAACCAATATGTGGTGAAGTTACATGTTTGTACCCTTGCTTTTTTTGCTCTGAATACATGAAATTTATTAAATTTTCTCTAACTATATGTCCATTTGGAAGCCATATAGGAAGACCTTGACCAACTTTATCGCTGAAAAAAAACAACTCTAATTCTTTACCAATTTTTCTATGATCTCTCTTTTTAGCTTCCTCTAATTTTAATAGGTAATCATCTAATAATTCTTGTTTAGGGAAAGATATTGCGTATAATCTAGTTAATTGTTTATTATTTTCGTTTCCTCTCCAATAAGCTCCAGCGACATTTAATAATTTAAAAGACTTAATAAATTTAGAAGAAGGTATATGAGGACCTCTGCAGAGGTCAGTGAACTCTCCTTGTTTATAGAAAGTTATACTACCATCTTCAAGACTATCAATTAATTCTAATTTATATTCATCATCTTTTTCCTTAAAGTATCTAACTGCATCTTCTTTAGATACTTCTGATCTATCAAAAAAAAGATTTGAAGAACAAAGGCTAATGAACTCTTTTTCAATTTTAGATATATCTATTTTTGATGAATCGTGATCTTGAAAATCTATGTCGTAATAGAATCCATTCTCTATTGATGGACCAATTCCAAATTTAATACCAGGGTATAATTTCTCTACTGCCTCAGCCATTATGTGTGCTGACGAATGCCAGAATGTTGATTTACCTTCTTTGTCATCCCAAGTATGAAATTTTATTGATCCATCACAGGTAAGTTTTCTAGATAAATCAACATGATCATTATTGAAAGAGGCTACTAGAATTTTCTTTGCTAGACTATTACTTATTGACTTAGCAATTTCCATTGAAGTTATTCCCGATTGATATTCCTTCACCGATAAATCAGGAAAACTTATATTAATTAACTTATTACCCACCTAGACTTCTTTTATAAATATTTTTTTATCAAACCTTAGCTGTTTTCCATATACACCCTTATTATCTCTCTTACCAGCACTTATTGCCATACAAATTTGAGCTTTTTTTGGCAATTTAAGAATTTTTTTAACTCTAGTTGAGTCAAGGCCTTCCATTGGACAAGTGTCATAACCATATGCCCTCATAGACAGCATAAAATTTTGACAAGCTAATGCTGTTGTTTTTTGTGACCAGACTTTCATATCATTGAAAGAAGTAGGCTCTCTAGGGATAAGTCTAAAGGATCCTAATATTAATATCATTAGCTTCTTAAAAAAACCGAAAATATTAAGAAAACCTTGATTATATGCAAATTTTGTTATTTTTCCATAGTAGTTTAAGACACTTTTAGGTGGGTCATTTCTTGTCTTTAAATAATCTAACATCATATTGTTATTTCTTCTCCAGTGATCGGGTCTTGCAACAAAAACAAATAACTCTTTTGCAGTTTTTGCAGCAGGTTGAGAAAAACATGCCTCAATAAGATCATTTTTATTCTTATTTGACCTTACCCAATAAATTTCCCATGTCTGAAGGTTAGAAGATGTTGGAGCTTTTAAAGCATTTTCAAGGCATTTTCTGATAATACTATCTGGAATATCATCATTTTTATATACCCTAACACTTCGTCTAGTATCTAAAACCTTTTGGAATTCTTTTGAATCTATTTTTGGGAGAGGTGGAGAATTATCTTTTAAATTCTTATTATTAGAATTCCTATCATTTTTAATATCTGAAAGGATGGATGATATGCCCATTCCTCAAAATTATATAAAAAAATTATAACTTATTCTTAAGTTGATCCAAATTGGAATATAGGTTATTTATATCGTCTTTCAGAGAACTGTACTCATTATCAGGCCTCGGTAGATCAAGGCTAAAGAAAGCTATTGCTTCCCAAATTTCTATAATATCATTATTACCCACTTTATATGGTTCGTACTTATTGTTATCAGAGATTAGTAATAAAGATTTTTCTTGTGTCTCAACTCTTTTATATACAATACCTTCGTCCTTTGTAAGAATAATATATGTTTTTCCATCACGAATGTAATCTATACTCTCTATATACTTGCCGATTACAATACTACCTGATGTAAGGGGGAGCATTGAGTCTCCTTTTATCTCAAATGCTCTATGAGTACCTGAGAAGTGGAGAAAAGGTAATTGGAATTTTGGTAAGTTTTCAATAAACTCAAAATCAGAATATGAATTTGTATAACCTGCAGAAGCTTTTTGATTAATTAATTCTATATTTTCATCTCCATCACTATCAACAGTGATTGAAAGAACTTTAACTTTTTGACTATCATCATCAAGATAATTTTCTACATTTAATTTAGACACGTCTTTTCTCAGGATATTATCTAATGATATTGAAAAAACCTCACACATTTTTAGCAAATTATTAAGTCTAGGGTCTGATCTACCCTCTTCGTAGGCACCAACAAGAGATCTTTTTATTCCAATTTTGTTAGAAAACTTTTCTTGCGTCCATCCTTTTTTCTTTCTTAGATATCTTATATTTTCGTTTATCTTTATCATCATTACTATAATTATTAGTAATTATAGTTATATTTATTGAATTACTAAAATATTTAGTATGAAAAATTCTGAAAAAGAAATTTATTTTCACGTTGGATTAGCAAAAACTGGTTCAACATTTTTACAAAATAGTTTCTTTCCAAAACTTAAAAACATAAAATATATTAGCACCCATAGGTACTGGAGATGTATAAGCATTATCAAAAGAACGAAATACAAATCATATCTTATATCTAGAGAATTTGATAGACAATTCGAATATGAGATTAAGAAAATTTTAAAAGAATTTCCACAAACTAAAATAATCGTAGTTTTTAGAAGACACGATAAGTGGATATCATCTCAATTTAAGAGACATTCAAAAAATGGATATCACTGGGAATTTGAAGATTTTTATAACAATCAAAATACAGGATTCTGGAGAAAAGAAGACATGTTGTATTCGACCAAAATTAACTTAATAAAAAAATATTCAAAAAATACACCACTAGTCTTAAGATTTGAAGAATTAAAAGAAAACCCTCATTCATACCTTAAAAAAATATCAAATTTCACTAAATCGACCTATTCAAGAGAGGATATTTCATTAAGTGTAGTACATAG
>CAJWTC010000063.1 GCA_913046795.1 uncultured Flammeovirgaceae bacterium
GCAGGATTAAGTGGGTGGTCTTCAGGTATGCCAGCCTCCACCTTACCAACAAGGTCAGCTCCCACGTCTGCTGCCTTTGTATAAATTCCTCCACCTACTCTAGCAAATAAAGCGATTGAAGAGGCACCAAGAGAAAACCCTGATATTACCTTTATAACAGTATCAATTTCTTGAAAAATACTTTTGTAGATAATGAAGAGTGATCCTAACCCTAAAACGCCAAGACCAACAACGCCAAGACCCATAACTGCTCCACCTGAAAATGCTATCTCTAATGCTTTACCTAAAGAATCTTGTGCAGCATTTGTAGTTCGGACATTTGCCTTGGTGGCTACCTTCATTCCAATGTAACCGGCAAGACCAGAACACATAGCTCCAACTATAAATGAGATAGACACAAGCCAACTAGTTCCCTCATTCACTCCTTTAAAGGCAAGAAGTACAGCTGTTATCAAAACAAAAACTGATAATATTTTATATTCGGCTTTTAGAAATGCCATGGCTCCATCAGCAATATTTTTTGCGATACGTGCCATTTTTTCAGATCCAACTTCCTTGGATGCTACCCAATTGTTTTTAAAGTATACAAACAATAGAGCTATTATACCTGTTGCAGGTATGAAATATAGTATGTTATCCATAATTATTAATTTAAATTTAGCGCAAATATAGCATCAATATTTTAGCTACAGTACTCTTCGAATACGTTTTTGAGATGATCCGCGATCATACTTGCGTCACGACCTTCTATATGATGTCTCTCTACGAAGTGAACAAGATTTCCATTATTAAAAATAGCTACTGCAGGTGAACTTGGTGGGTAAGGTAGGCAGAGCTCTCTTACTTTATCAACAGCCTCAAAATCTACCCCAGCAAATACCGTGAGTAGTTTGTTTGGTTTTTTCTCAGATATTTTTATAGCATGTTTGACTCCTGGTCTAGCAGCTCCTGCTGCACATCCACATACTGAGTTGATTAAAACTAAACATATTCCTGAATTTTCATCCAGTTCATTAATGACTGAATCTGCATCTTTCATTTCTTTAAATCCTACTGAGGTTAATTCCTCAGCCATTGGTCTTGTTAATTCCTGTGGGTACATTTTCTAATTTTTTAATATTAAACATTACATAAATCCTAACTCAAGTTTAGCCTCTTCAGACATTAGATCGGCAGTATATGGTGGATCAAAGGTGATCTCCACATCTACCTCATTAATTTCTTTTATCATTTCTATTCTACTCTTTACATCGCTTGGGATAGATTCTGCTGCAGGACATGAAGGAGATGTTAATGTCATTAATACATGTACATCCTTATTTTTTTTAATATTAATCTCATAAATTAAGCCAAGTTCGTATACGTCAACAGGGATTTCAGGATCGTATACAGTCTTTATAGCCCTAAGAACTTTTTTGTTTAATTCTGCAGTCTCTTTTTTATCCATTTTTTAGAGCGTTTAATGCGATCAATTTAAATTTATTTTCCATTGCTTCAAGCCCGTTTGATCTTTGTGTACCTATGAATCTACAGAGTCCCGTCTCATTAATAAAAAAAAGTTTTGAATCAAGTATTTCTTCTGGAGTTCTGTTATTGAAAACACTAATCAATAAACTGAGAAGCCCTTTAGTTATTGCTGTGTTACTGTCACCAAGAAAGTGGAGTTTATCATCTACAAAAGTGTGAGTAAGCCAGACTTTGGATTGGCATCCTTTTATAATATTATCGTCTACTCTTAAATCTTCATCCATAGGTTCTAATCCTTCTCCAAGTTCCATAAGATAGTTTAACGACATCTCAATATCATCATCAAGCATATTAAAATTATCTATAATCTCTTTTTGGATTTTTTCTGTTATCACTTTGATATAATTTTTTTTAATTCATCTATAAAGTAGTCAATTTCTTCATACGTATTATACATAGCCAAAGATACTCTAGCGGTTCCATCTAGATTCATTTTATCCATAAGGGGTTGGGTGCAGTGGTGTCCAGTCCTTATAGCTATTCCTTTTGCATCGAGGAATAGGCCAAGGTCATAATAATGAAAGCCTTCTACATAAAAAGAAAAAATACCTATTTTACTATCTGATGTTCCTACTAGTTTTATCCTATCTATCTTTTTTAATTCATTCCAAGTATGGTCTCGGATTTCTGTTTCGTAACGGTATATATTTTCTCTACCAAGGGTATTTAAGTATTCGATTGCTTTCTTGAAACCAATAACATCGCCTATGTTTGGAGTGCCAGCCTCAAATTTATAGGGAAGGGCATTATATGTTGTGTCTTCAAATGATACGTCTTTTATCATTTCTCCACCTCCCATGTAAGGAGGCATCTTATCTAATATTTCTTCTTTACCGTAGAGGATACCAACACCAGTTGGTCCGTACATCTTGTGAGCAGAAAAGACAAAAAAATCACAATTAAGATCTCTAACATCTACGTTTTTATGGGAGGTTGCCTGTGCTCCATCTACCATGACTTTGGCACCAGCATCTTTTGAGATTTTAACTAATTCTTTTACTGGGTTGATGGTTCCTAAAGTATTTGATATGTATACTACTGAGACAAATTTTGTTTTTTCATTTAATAGACTTTTAAAGTTTTCTATGTCTAGCTCACCAATTCCTGTAACTTTTATCGTTTTAATAACAAGGTCATTTTCTTTTGCTACCATCTGCCACGGGACAATATTAGAATGGTGCTCCATCTCTGAGATTATTATCTCATCACCCTTATTTAAAAAGTTTTTACAGTATGAAGATGCTACTAGATTAATACCTTCGGTAGCGCCTCTAGTGAAGATGATTTCGTTAGTTGAAGATGCGTTGATGAAACTTTTAGCTGTTTCTCTGGTACTCTCAAACTCTTCTGTTGCCTTCTCAGCCAGGTGGTGAACTCCTCTGTGGATGTTAGAATTATAGCTACTGTAGTAGTTGGACAGAGAGTCTATAACCGATTGAGGTTTTTGAGTTGTTGCTGCATTATCAAAGTAAACGAGATTGTTATTGTTGATTTTTGTATCTAGGATAGGAAAATCCCTTCTTACTTCTGATATAGGAAAGTTACTCATCATTAAACTTTTCTAATTGGTTTTTAATTAAGCTCGTAAAAGTTGACTTCATCTTATCATCTTCAATTTTATCAATTATTTCAGAGCTGAATGCTGATAATAAAAGACTTATAGATTCTTTTCTTGAAATTCCTCTAGACATTAAGTAGAAAATAGCATCGTCATCCATCTGACCCACAGTACACCCGTGAGAGCATTTAACATCATCAGCCCAAATTTCTAGCTGAGGTTTTGTGTTTACTTTTGCTTTGTCTGATAGGATGATATTATTATTGGCTTGGAAAGCATTGGTCTTCTGAGCTTTTTTCCTTACAAAGATCTTACCATTAAAAACGCCATTTGATCTTCCTCCCATTATCCCCTTATAATGCTCATTACTTAATGAATTTTCATTAACATGATCTACGCTAGTGTGATTGTCTACTAAAGATTTTTCATTGATGGCATAGAACCCATACATGTTAGCGTAACAATTTTTATCGTTAAGGCATATGTTTAAATTATTTCTTACGATAGATCCTGAAAAACTTAAAGTGTAAAAGTTTGATACACTATCTCTTCTCTGGAAGGTATTGATACTGTTGTAATGATAGTTTTCTCTGAAGTCTTGTGTCGAATAATAATTAAGTTTTGAATTTTTAGAGAGGTAAATTTCTGTTACCGAAGAAGAGAAGCTCTCCCCTTGGCTCAAATCAATAAAATACTCGAAGAATGATGCTTCGGATCCTTCACCACAAAATATCATTTTTCTGAAATTACTAACATCATAATTTTCAATAATGTTTATAATGGATATGTGTTCTTTAGATATATAATTATTATCTAAGGAAATGGTTAGGCAGTCGTTGTGTGTTATTGAATTTATAGAGCTAAAAAAGTCAGATTTAGAGTCATCATATTTTTGATAAATTTTCTCAAAAACATTTATCTCTTTCTCTGAAAGCTCAGAATAGTTTTTTATGGAAATATTAGGAGGAATGTTTGATAATTCAGATTTATAAAACCCATCAACACATAAAATGTAATATTTAGAATCAATATTTTTTTTTATTTCTCTGTAAGACTCTTGAGAAATAATATCTTTATTTTCAGCTAAGAGATTGAATTTTTTTTCAATATTCTTTAGTAATGGTGTGTATTTGTATTCCTCTTTCTGGAGGGCATAGCTTTTTTCGATAGACTTTATAATATCGGATTTTCTCTTTTGAGAATTTAAATCGTTTTCATTATCAACAAATCTTTTTAAATCTTCAGTGATATTCATTTATTGAATTTTTAGTTTTCAGATTTAATCCAATCATAACCTCTCTCCTCTAACTC
>CAJWTC010000064.1 GCA_913046795.1 uncultured Flammeovirgaceae bacterium
TTTATGAGATCAGAATATATTCAGATAAATATTCAGATAAATATTTTGCTGTATCAACATATAACATTGAAAATAATACTTTTATTAGTGCCTTAGGAGGTATTTATTCTATGGAAGAAGGTTATTATGAGGTATTAGAATTTAACTCATTGGATTCTACATCAGTTGGAGATACTATCTACTATTCTAAAATAAAAGTAGATGTAAAAAATAATACAGGAAAGATGAGTATTGATGGTAAAAAATTTATCAAAAATCCAAATGAAGATCAATTGCAAGGAGCATGGCTAATGAGTGGTATAGAGAGGAGAGGAGAGATGAGAATGAGAGATGTAAATAGATCAAGAAAGACGCTTAAAATGCTTGCAGGAGGTAGATTTCAATGGATTGCTTACGATGTAAATAAAAAAGGTTTTTATGGAACTGGAGGAGGAACTTATTCTGCAATTAATGGTAAGTATATTGAAAATATTGAATTTTTTTCTAGAGATTCTAATACAGTTGGTAAATCTTTAGAATTTGATTTTGAAATTATTGATGGTGATTGGCATCATAGAGGGTTTAGTTCAAAAGGTGATCCAAAATATGAAATTTGGACTCATAGAAAACAATAATATTTTGCGCATGTGGCGGAATTGGTAGACGCGCTAGGTTGAGGGCCTAGTGACTTTAATTAGTCGTGGAAGTTCGACTCTTCTCGTGCGCACTATTCAAATAATTCAGAAATTTTAATTGCTATAGACATATCACCTTCTATGGTTATATCACCATTTATCAATGCAAGAGATACATTGAGTTCTTTTCTTATTAATTTATGAAAATTATTATTACTTATTTTTATTGAACATTTAGATTCACAATCAATATTATTTATATCTATTTTATTTTTTGTATCATCTACACATATTACTCCGTCATCAAATATAAATTTTAATTTAGCATTTAATCTTTTATTGGAATTTTCACTGATTCTAATAATAGACTCTTTAATTTCATTCAAATTCATATCCATTTAATTTTATTTCATAAATACTTGGCCACCACTTTCCAGTTATATATATAGATTTATTTTTTGCATTATATGCAATCCCATTCATAACATCTATATTATTATAATTTCTTTTATTCATGATTTTTTCTAGGTTAATATAATACTCAACCCTTCCTGTCATAGGATCTATTATAGCAATTTTATCTTCTCCATATATATTTGAAAAGATTTTGCCATTTATGTATTCAAGTTCATTTAATAGATCAACTTTTCCTTTATCGTCATAAACATTTATGCTTTTATTAACCTCAAATGTAAAAGGGTTGAGAAAATTTAGTTTTTCTGATCCATCACTCATTACAAGTTCGTCAGCTATTCTGGTAAGACCCCATCCCTCAGAATTATATTTGAATGAATCAATAAGTTCAAATGACTTTTTATCAAAAACTAAGGCTTTTTTACTTTTCCATGTTAACATGAAAAGTTTATTATTAAAGATTGCAATTCCCTCTGCAAATAAGTTTGATTCAATTTTTACTTCATTTTCTATTTTACGCCCATCAAGGGAGTACCTTCTAATATATGATTTATCATATTGTCCTGAGCTCTCTATGAAGGTTTGATTATCAATTAATAAGCCTTGTGTATATGACTTAGTATCATGTGGCAAAATTTTAATTATTTTATAATCAAGCTCTTTAGGCTCTTCTTTAGGATATATTACTACTGACCTACTATAACTTTCAGTTGAGTTATCTGAATAAGTTATTTTAAATTTTAATATATTTTGACCATAAACAAATCTCCCTTTTGTTTTTACATCAATTTTATTTAAAAATTTGATTGTATCTTGATCTTGACCAAATATCAAGATAGAATTTTGAATCTTTTTTTTGATATTATCATTTTTAGAGATTTTAATATTAATTGTATCGTCATCTTTAAATATTTCAAAAGAGGATGGAGAATCTATGAAAATACTGGATTTAATTCTGGGAGAAACTTTTCTTTCCTTAACATTATAGCACGATATTAAAGGGATCGAAAGAATAAAACATATTCTTAATAAACTTAGAGTATTGTTATTTAATAGCATCAATTCCTGATTGAGTTATGTTAAATCCAATTCCAATTTCTCTATTATCATAATTTATTATAGATATTTTTCTTATTAGTTTTTTATTTACAAGATTTGAAAATGATCTACTTAAAGATGCTTTTGATTTCTTAAAGAATTTACACTCACCTCTTATAACACCTCTTTTATGATTTCCATCTTTTCTAATAAATTTTCTTTTAATTATTTCAAATTTTTTTCTTTTCTCACTATTGTTATATAAAAAAAGATCTTTTTTCTGATATTTTTCTTTTGGTTTTATTTTAAAAAAATAAATTAATGGCTCATAAAAATATATGTGAGCGTGAGCATTTGAATCTAATTCTATTAACCCTAACTCTCTTATAGTCTCTAGTTTAGTTTTTTTAGTATTATTAATCTTCAATAGATCGTCTATTGATGAATTGATAAAATCTACTTTATCCTCTTTATTAGAATGATTTATTAATTCTTTTTCAATGGCATCCGATTCAAGACTAAGGTTTTCTTGTCTTTTATTTTTAAGACACTTTAAAAGTATTGATTTTTGTAGTGATGATAGATACAATTTTTATACTGTTATCGTATAAAAATATTTCAAATATGATTAATTTCCAAAAATAGCTCCCCCTCCTTCAAATTCAGATGAGTCAAAGTTCCTTCCACCACCTCTTCTCTTATTCTGATTTATTCTATACTGAAGAGATAACCTAAACTCTTGAGTTCTTCTCCAAGCAAATTCTCCAACAGTATAAAAATTATCTCCTTGTTTACCACCCCTCTCATATCTTCTTAGTCTAGACTTAGTTAGATCCCTTACTGTAAAACTTAGTGTTCCTCTTTTATCTTTAAATATATCTTTTGATAAACTTAGATCTATTCCATATGAAGAAAGATTCTTTCCTTGAGGAGATTCAGAAGGTCCTCTGTAATCAAATGTTATTTGACCCTCTAACTTATTATCAAACATTTTTATGTTATTACTTAATCTAGTCCTCCAGCTATATGACTTTGAATAGAAATTTTGATTTTTATAATTACCATCTGTCTCAGAATTAAAGAAATTAAATGATCCAGTTGTTCTTAACCATTTAGAAAAATCGATTGATCCATTCATCTCGATACCATATGCATTTGTAAATCCAAGATTAACTGGTTTAAAAACAGAATATCCGACATCGTTTACATCAAAAATTCTTTCAATCTCATCGGTAGTATATCTGTAATAGGTACCTACATAAATATTTCCAGATTTAAATTCTTTTAGAAAACCTAGTTCGTATGAGTCTGTTAATTCTGGTTCAAGAAATGGATTACCTTCCCAGTTAAATCGTCCATCGCTTAAACCCCAGAAAGGGTTTAGGTCCCAGAATCTTGGTCTACGTAACCTTTTACTATAACTAAGTTGAAACGAGGTAGTACTAGATAACTCGTATGTAAAAAATGCTGAAGGAAACCAATTTGAGTATTTTAAGCTAGTTTCTCTATTACTCTCTTCCATATTTGCATAGAAGTCAGTATCCTCATACCTTAATCCTAACTGGTATGAAAATTTACCAGTTTTATTTCCTGCCTGTACATATAATGCATTTACATCTTGATAATAATCATAAATATTAGATGGGGGGATACTTCCCCATGTATCATCAAATAGCTGCTCAGCATAATAGTTACTAGACATCTTATCGTAATCTCTCTTATAACCAAACTCTATTTTACCATTATTATCATTAAATGGATAAGTGTAATCTAGTCTAATACTTTGATCATATCTTGTCCCTTCTTGAAATGACCTTTGTCTAAGATCTCTTGTTGGTTCATCGTAATAACTTGTATTATCTGAGTTATTATCACTCCAGGACATATTGAATTTTATTCCATGGCCTCTTTTATTAAAATTTTTGTTATATGAGATACTATAACTCATATTTTTATCTATATCATCAGATGTCTCTAGCCTGTCATTTCTAGAAATTTCTACTCCAGAAGAATTATAATCAATATACTTATTATTCTCCTCAGAATTTCTATCACTTTGTCTTGTACCCACTGAGAAGGTAAATATATTCTTACTATTAGGAAAAAATGAAAACCCAGCTCTTCCACCAAAAGATAAACTATTATTAAACCTATCTCTATCAACATATGATGAATATGTTGTATCAGTTAGAAAGAAATCTGAGTTACTAAACCCACCTCCTCTAGTTTCTCTTTGATTAGCATTTAAAGATGCAAATACTGAGAATTT
>CAJWTC010000065.1 GCA_913046795.1 uncultured Flammeovirgaceae bacterium
CGATGATTTATATTCAGATTTAGTCCTCACATCTATAACTTTATAATCATTGTAGTTTTTATCTAGATTTTCACTATTAATTTGTTGAATACTGTCCAGAATATGTTCATCTTGGAACTTTTCAATCGACCCATCAAGAAATCCTATTATATTATCAAAACCTACTCTTAATAGTCTTTTTATAGATTCTTTTTCATCTCCAGGGTTTGATATTATCAAAACATCTGATTTTACATCTATTAAATTTCCTGCTGATATAGCGAAAGAACCGTTAAGACCAATATTTATTGAATCCTTTAAATGTTTTTTAGCAAAGTCACTCGGGTCTCTTGAATCAATAACAACACAATTATTTTTCTTTACTAAATCAAGAAATTTTAATTCATCTAATGCGACATGTGATCTTTCAAAAATTAAATCATAATCTTTATATCCTTTCGCATTTTTATTGACAGCTTCTAAGAAATATCCAGGAGGATTAGGAATGTTTGAACATATAGAATCAATGAATTTAGATTTATTTTCAAAATTAAGAGCATAATTTAACTTTCTCTGTTTTCCAATTGTTGAGAATGTATCTGAAGATAGATTTTTACCACACTGAGTTCCTTTCCCATGACCAGGATATAAAATAACTTCATCATCTAACATCATTAATTTATCTAATGATTCATATAAAATTGATGCCAACTCCTCCTTTGTTATGTTTTTATACCTTTGTGCAACATCAGGTATCCCTACATCACCAACAAATAATGTGTCACCTGTAAAAACAGCATAATCTTTTTCATTTTCATCAATTAAGAGATAGGAAACAGACTCTAAAGTATGCCCAGGTGTGTGTAAAACTTTGATTTTTATATTACCTATTTGAATTAAATCACCATCATCTTTTGAGATAATATTATAAGGTGGTGATGCATTAGGACCAAAAATTATTGGGGTAGAATATTTTTTAGCTAGTTCTAAGTGACCTGATATAAAATCAGCATGAAAATGTGTCTCTAAAATGTATTTTAATTTAGAATTATTAGTATTGATCAAGTTTACGTACTCATCAATATCCCTGATTGGATCAATAATAACTACCTCCCCTTCAGACTCTATATAGTATGAGGCCTGAGCCAAACATTTAGTATAAATTTGTTTTATAATCATTTATAAAAATTTCATTTTAAATATTCATCCCACGTCATACTTTTCCAATGATCATTACCTATATAATCAAGTACTTTAAGATAAAAATTAGGTTTGTGATAGCCAGGAAGTAAAGTGATTAGGTTATAGTTTTCGTCAAGAAAAATTGTCATTGGATAGGATAGATTTCCATTAGTTAGGTGATATGCTAATTCATTAATTCCTCTACGGCCAGCTTTTACGAATTTAAAATTATTATTATTAAATACAACCTCCTCTTTATATTCTGCATCGAATTTTACTGGAATAAATTTATCGTTAATTAAATTAATAACATCATCGTCAGTAAAGGTGTTTCTGTCCATAACTTTACACCAACCGCACCAATCAGTATATAAATCAATTATTATTTTTTTACCGTTATTACTAATTTTAGTATTTGAATCTAGTTCAAACCAATTTATTTTATTTTGGGATATAGATTCGAAAGAAAAAAGGTATATTATTAAATAAAGAGAATATCTCATGAATCATGTTATTAGTAGAGATAAGGCAATGATAATATTAAAAAAAATGTTATCAAACAAAAGTCTTATCATTCATTCAATCAGTGTAGCGGTGGTCATGGAAGAATACGCAAAAAAAATTAATGAAAATACTGAAGAGTTTTACGTAACAGGGTTACTTCATGATGCAGACTATGAAAAGCATCCAGATGATCATCCTAATGTAATTGTAAAAAAATTAAAGGATTTAAAAAATAATAAAATTTCCTATGCTATATCTGCTCACTATTCAAAGTGGGGAAATGAATGTACAAATAGTCTAGATAAGCATTTATTAGCATGTGATGAAATAACAGGTTTTATAATTGCATGTACTAAAGTGAGACCTAAAGGAATATCCGAGTTAAAGAGTAAATCCGTACTAAAAAGTTTAAGAAAGAAATCATTTGCCGCTTCAGTTGATCGAAATGAAATATATCATGGTTGTGAATTAATTAATATTGAGTTAAAAGATCATATAGATTTTATAATTAATATTTTAAAAGAAAACGCTCAGTTACTTGAATTAAAAACTTAACTCAAGTGAAATTGGACAGTGGTCAGAACCATAATATTCATTATGTATCTCTGTTTTTGATACATTTTCAATCAAATTAGATGATATCATAAAATAGTCAATTCTCCAACCCACATTTCTATCTCTTGATTTAAATCTATAATTCCACCAACTATATTTGATTTTTTCAGGATTTTTATCTCTATAAATATCAATAAAATCAGCATCTAAAAAACTTTCAAACCCATCAATTTCTGTTTGAGTGTAACCTGCTGATTTATTATAGTTTGGTTTTGGTCTAGCAATGTCGATTTCTTTGTGAGCAACATTAAAATCACCTGTAACTATCGTTGGTTTTTTTTTCGACAAATTTTTACAATAGTTTAAAAAATCCGTATCCCAATTACTTCTATAATCAAGCCTTCTTAATTCTTGTCCACTATTTGGAACATAAACATTAACTAGATAGAAATCTTTATTTTCAAATAATATAACTCTACCCTCTTTATCATGTAACTCAATACCAATATCATTAGTTATATTAACAGGAAGCTCTTTTGATAGGATTGCCGTACCTGAGTAACCTTTTCTTTCTTTTGATGAATTAACATTTACATGATAACCATTCATTACCTCCAAGGCTTTTAAAGCATCTAATTCTGAAGCTTTTGTTTCTTGTAGGCAGATAATATCTGGATTAATTTCCTTTATGTCTTGAAGAAAATCTTTTTTAATTATAGCCCTAATACCATTCACATTCCATGAAATGATTTTAGTTTTTCCCATTTGTTTATAGTTTACCTTCGTCCCTTAATTTCTTACGGATTTTAGTAGCGCTAATGGAGTGTGTTGCATCATCAAATACCTCTTCATCAAAAGCATACCCTACTCCTCTACCATAAGTTATATTGACAATATTTGGAACCATCATTATCTCATAGTCGACACCCCTTTTAAAATCATCTTTGATAAGTCCATCTTCTATGTTTTTACATACCTGGTCCCAATCAAAAGGATTATCATCTTGACCTTTGCCACCTGATGATCCTTGAACATCTCTAACTTGGATAATTACTTGGCCTGTTTTGGCAACGCATCTTTTAAATAGAGCCTGATGGCCATCGTGCCATGGTTGCCATCTTCCAAGCATTTGTACTGTAGGTTTTTTCCAATCAAACATATATTTTATTTAATTAATTAATTTATACATTGCATAATTAAAACGACTTTTGTTATATAGCAAATTTTAAAGGTATTAAAAATGGATATAAATCAATTTAGGAAAGAAGCCCATAAACTGGTTGATTGGATGTTTGACTATCATCAGAATATTAAAAAATATCCAATCAAACCTAAAATTAAACCTGGGGAGGTATATGACTCATTACAAGATAATATACCAAATGATGGAGAGGATTTTAAAAAAATATTTGATGATTTTGAGAATCTTATAATGCCAGGAATGACACACTGGCAAAATCCTAATTTTTATGCTTTCTTCCCTGCAAATAACAGTTACCCCTCAATACTTGCTGAGATGATAATTTCAACACTAGGAGCTCAGTGCATGATGTGGGACACATCACCAGCAGCTACTGAATTAGAAGAGAAAGTTACTGACTGGCTCAGATCCTTTATTGGATTGCCAAGTGGATGGAAAGGTGTTATAAACGATACCGCTTCAATTGGAACAATATGTTCTCTTCTAACCGCAAGAGAATTAAAAAATAATTTTAAATCAAATAAAAAAGGTCTAGATAATAATAATTACAGGATATATGGATCTTTGGAGGCACATAGTAGCGTTGAAAAAGCGGTTAAAATTATTGGAATTGGATCTGATAACTTTATAAAAATTGAAATCAATTCAGATCTATCAATTAATACGTCTAAGCTAGAGGAAAAGATAATTGATGATATTAAAAGTGGATATACTCCCCTAGCAATTATATCTACATTTGG
>CAJWTC010000066.1 GCA_913046795.1 uncultured Flammeovirgaceae bacterium
TAGTGTTGATGCATTTAATGAATCATGAGATCTTCTTTGACCTCTTCTTGATCGCGTTACTTTACTTTTTTGAACTGCCATACTTACCCTTAAAAAAAACGTATCCTATCAAAATTATACTATGAATGGTAGAAATATTTACTTTAATACTTCCAAGAGCTGTAAAAAGGAATCATCTAATTCTGCTTTCACTGATATAAATTTATTATCCATATCATTAAATTCTACTAACATTGAATGAAGTGCCATTCTTTTAATGTTTTTAGGAGACATTTCTTTATTAAAATCTTTATCACCATACCTATCATCATTTAAAACCGGATGTCCAATATGATTACTCTGTACTCTTATTTGGTGTGTTCTTCCTGTAAAGATTTCAATTTCTGTAAGACAAGATGAATTTAGTTTTAATTTAGGTTTAAAGATAGAAATAGACTCTTTACCATCATCAGAAATAAAAGATTTTTTATTTGATGTCTCAGATTTATTAATCAGAGTTTTTATTTCTTTGTTACTACCTAAATGGCCTTTTAGAATTGCTAAATACTTTTTCTTTATCTTTTTATCAATAAGTAATTTATTGAACCACTTATTGGATTTCTTATTTTTAGATAGGACCAGACACCCAGAAGTTTCTTTATCAATTCGATGGCATAAATCAATAGTATCACTATGTGTAGATCTAATAATGTCGATGATTCCAATAGAGTTTTTAGTACCTCCATGAACAGCAATGCCGGATGGCTTATTAATAACAATATAATTACTATTCTCAAATATAATATTTTTTTTTATTAGATTTTTTAAATTTTTATCAATTATTTGCTTAAAATCTTTTTTATCTTCAGTTAAATAAGGAGGGATCCTTATTAAGTCATCGGATTGAATTTTACTATTAGGTTTAACTCTTCCAGAATTAACCCTAACCTCGCCCTTTCTAATGATGCTATAAATTTTAGACTTAGGAATATTTTTATATATAGACATCAAATAATTGTCTATTCTTCTACCATCATTATCGTGGTTTACTTTTAATATTTTGACAGGCATGAGACAAATCTATAGGATATACGTTTAAATGGCTAGATAAACAAGTCAATTTTAGTAAAAAGAAAGATATATACAACAGTTTTAAGACAACTCCTAACAGGGTTAATCATGTAAGCAGTAGATAGTAAGACTTACTGATAGAAGCTTAATTAAGCACACTGCTGCATTGTCTTCCTATACATAGGGAGAATAATATGAAAAGAATTTTAATTAACTCGTCATTCGGTGATGAACTACGTGTTGCTCTAGTTGATGGTGCAAAACTATATGATTTTGATACCGAATCACCAGATAGAGTCCTATTAAAAGGTAGTATATTTAAAGCTACCGTTTCAAGAGTTGAATCAAGCCTTGATGCTGCATTTGTTAACTTTGGATCAGAAAGACATGGTTTTTTGCCACTAAAAGATCTATCAAGCGAATTTTACAAAAAAAATTCAAATGGAAAAAGTGAATGCACACTTAAAGAAGGCCAAGAAATAATCGTCCAAGTTACAAAAGAAGAAAGAGGAACGAAGGGTGCAGCCCTAACAACGCAGATTGGTCTTGCAGGACGCTTTATCGTTTTAATTCCAAATTCATCAAGATCAGGCGGTATCTCCAGAAGAATAAGTGGGGAAGAAAGAGATCAAATAAAAGAAGCCTTAGATTCTATTAATATTCCAGATAATATGAGTGCAATTGTTAGAACTAATGGTCTAGGAAGAACAAGTGAAGAACTTAGTTTAGATTTGGCATATTTGTTAGCTCTGTGGGATGAAATAAATAACAATATTCCTAATGCCAAAAGTCCTGCTCTTATTTACAGAGATGATAAGTTAATTGTGAGAGTCGTAAAAGACTACTTCAAGGATGATATTGAAGAAATTCTTATAGATAATCAAGATACCTATAATGAAGCAAAAGAATTTGTAGAAGCAGTATTGCCTGATCATTCTGATAAGGTAATGCTATACCAAGAAGACATTCCCCTTTTTAATAGGTATCAGATAGAGTCTCAAATTGAATTAGCTTTTCAAAGAGAAATTTCTTTGTCTTCTGGAGGCTCCATCGTTATAGATCCTACTGAAGCCATGACAGCTGTTGACGTTAATTCTGCAAGATCTACAAAAGGAAAGGATATTGAAGATACTGCATATAAAACTAATTTAGAAGCAGCAAAAGAGGTAGCAAGACAATTGAGATTAAGAGATGTTGGCGGGTTAGTGGTTATTGATTTTATTGACATGATGGATACAGGCCATCAAGAAAAAGTTGAAAATGCATTTAGGAAAGCAGTTTACTCTGATAGAGCTAGAGTTCAGATTTCAGGCATATCAAAATTTGGATTACTAGAAGTTTCTAGACAAAGATTGAGGCCCTCCTTAAACGAATCTTATGACATTGAGCATGTTCTTGTGAGAGGTCCCAGATCGTTAGGTCAATCAATTCTGAGAATTATTGGTGAAGACTCAGCAAAAGATAATACTGGTGAAATCCAAGTATATGTTCCTGCAGATGTAGCAAGTTATCTCTTAAATGAAAAAAGAAACGATATTATCAATATTGAAAAAACAAATAATATTAGAGTTCTCATTATTGCAGATCCATACAAAGCTAGGCCGTATTATAAAGTTATTAGAGTTAAAGCTTCAGATATAAAACATATCGATTCATACAATTTAACACCTGACAGCCCTGAACCAGATACTGGCTGGAGAGATGATAAAAATAAATCAAAAGCCATGAAGCCATTAGTTGATGGAATAAAGCCTCCTAAAATGCCTAAAAAGAAGAAAGAAGGCTTGGTTGGTTGGATTAAAAGTATTGCTGGCATAGATAGTGAAGAAAAACCTAAAACAAAAGCTAGACAAAATAATCAAAATAGAAAAAGAAAGCCTAGAAACAATAATCCTAAGCATAATCAAAACAGAAATACTGATAAGAAAAATACAAATCAAAACAAAAAACCTGTTCTGAATAAAAAACCTGTTCAGAATAAAAAACCTATTCAGAATAAAAAACAAGTTCAGAATAAAAAACCTGTTCAAGATAATAAAAAACAATCGTTAGAGGCAAATAAAACTGATATTAATACTAATAAAAACTCTCCTAAGAATGAAAATAAAAATCAGGCATCTAAGAAAGATATTGAAAAAAATATTAAGCCAAAATCTGCTCCTAAAAAAGTAGAGAAAAAAGATTCACCTATAAAAAAGGAACCTGCCATAAAAGAAATTGTGAAAGAGCCAAAAGCTAAGAAGCAAATACCAACTAGAGCAGCTAATGATCCAAGGTACAAGAGTTAATCAATCTACCTGATAAAGTTGAGTTAGGTGGTGTGTTGGGCAGATCCTTTATGTCAAACCATTTAGCGTCGACTATTTCGTGTCCATCTACCTCTATAGTTCCTGAATCATATTCACAAGTATAAGCAAGCATGAGTTGACTAGGAAATGGCCATGATTGACTGCCAAAATATTTAATATTCTTAACCTTTAAACTAACTTCTTCATATATTTCACGCTCGACTGTCTCCTCTGCTGTCTCAGACACCTCAATAAAACCAGCTAGCGCACTATATAACCCTTGAGGAAAAAGTGAATTTCTTGCTAGTAGAATCTGATTATCTTTTTTAATTAAAGCAAGAATACATGGAGAAATAGATGGGTAAGTCATTATATTATTACATGAACAAAACATCGCCTCTTCTTTTTTATCGAACTTTTTTTCCAATCCACAATAACCGCAATGCTTATTGCTTTTAAGCCAATGTAGTAACTGATTAGCTCTTCCAACAAGATTCATCTCATTTTCATCTAATGTTGACATTAAATGTCTTAAATCATATTCAACAAGTGATTTGTAGCCTTGTTCTGATATGTTAAAGATCTCGCCAGAGATATCAGCTGCATATACATTCATACCATTATCTTCTGCAATACCAATTTTTTTGAAGTTATAATTGGTAAAATGTAAAAAAGACGAATTTAAAAGAAAAGTTTTATCGTTTAAATCATAAAAAACTTTATTATTATTAAAAATAATAAATAGATTAGTATTTTCGGGTTTAATGTTAAAAAATCTTTTAAAATGCA
>CAJWTC010000067.1 GCA_913046795.1 uncultured Flammeovirgaceae bacterium
TAATTAAAATGATATTCTAAATTAATAGAATCTCAAATTAGAATATCTTTAACTTTGGTTTTTCTTTAAATAATCAATATATTCAAGAACCTGGTCTATTTTGGTCTTAAAAAATTAATATCAACTATTAGTAATAAATAATTATATTTTATATTTGATCAAACTTAAAATTTGCCTTTAAAGGTTCTAATTGATTCTTACCCAATATCCAATCTGCGGCTCTTGCAGCTATCATCATAACGGGAGCACCTATATTCCCACTTACAACATTTGGTAAAACAGATGCATCAACAACCCTAAGTGAATTAATTCCTTTTACACGCATTTCTGAATCGACAACACTATTTACATCTGTTCCCATAGCACATGTACCACATTGATGATAATCAGTGATTGTATTAAGTCTTATTGCTTGTTCGATTTCTGAATCAGATTGTATTTCTGATCCAGGTGAAATTTCTTTACCTCGAAATTTATCAAATACAGGCTGCGAGACTAACTCACGCATTTTTTTAACTCCCTCCGTAAGTTCTTTTATATCTCGTGGGTCTTTAAAATAATTTAATTTTATTTCTGGCGAGTCTTTCGGATTTAGAGATTTAAGTTTTAAATATCCCTTGCTGTGTGGGCGAAGTAGATCAAGTTGAAGAGTAAATGCCTGACTAAGTTTAAATTTTCCACCTATATAGTCAAATCCTGTAGGTCCAAAATGATATTGAAGATTAGGGTATTTAACATTATCATTTCCTCTTATTAATCCTCCAGCTTCAAAATGATTGCTCGCAGCTAATCCTTTACGATTTATAATCCATTTTATTCCTGCCATCATCTTATTTATTGGTCTGTCTATTTTATGATTTTCAAATTCTTTTAGACATTCCCAACTAATAGAAACCGTAGCATGATCTTGTAAGTTCTGACCAACACCAGGTAAATCATGAAAAACATTAGATCCAATATTTCTTAAATGATCTGCTGGACCAATGCCTGATAACATCAAAATTTGAGGTGAATTTAATGCTCCAGCCGAAAGAATAATTTCTTTTTCAGCTTCAATTCTATATTTTTGACCTTTTTCACTTACTTCAATGCCTACAGCACGATCATTTTCTAAGAATATTTTTTCAACTAATATATTTTTTTGGAGCTTTATATTATCTCGTTTTAAAGCAGGATTTAAAAATGTAGTTGCTGAACTATTTCTTCTACCGTTTGAAATTGTTGCATCAAGTCTGGAGAGACCTTCGGGATTGAAACCATTCAAATCATCAGTAATACCTTGTCCTGATTGCTCTCCTGCAACTAAAAAGGTGTCATAAATCGGGTTAGGATCAGGTCCTTTTCTTACACCAAGTGCCCCTTTACCACCTCGCCATTCATTACTCCCACGATCACTAGTTTCTAAGTCTTTAAAGTAAGGTAAACAATTTGAATATGACCATTGATCTAAACCTAAATTATCTGCCCATCCATCATAATCTAAAGGATGACCACGCATATAAACCATACCATTAATAGAGGATGATCCTCCTAAAACTTTACCACGAGGAATATCAATACACCTTCCATTAAGTCCTTTTTCAGGTTCAGATGAATAATTCCAATTTAATTTTGGATCATTATGAATTTTGTAAAATCCTGCTGGTATATGAATGAATGGATGCCAATCTTTTCCTCCTGCTTCTAATATTAGAACTGAATTCTTACCATCTTTACTAAGTTTATCTGCAAGTACACATCCTGCTGAGCCTGCACCTACTATGATATAATCAAAACTCTTCATAATTTAATAGGAAGATTTATGTTTAATTTTTTCGCAATTATTGAAAAAAGTGCAGTATCTGCTGCAATAATTAATTTATTAGAAATTTTTTTTAATTTATCTGTGATAGCCATTGTTCTTGCACCTGATCCACTTATAATTATAGCATCTATATTTGGATAATTTTTGGATATTATTTTTATACTTTCACAAATCTCATCAGAATTTGGATAATCGACTTCATCCAATGTTTTTTTACGAATTCCTTGATCGACTAAAGATTGAGAAGCAATAACTTCATAACCAGACGCTCTAACGAAAGAAGTCCAGAGATCTTTCCAATCATCTTGGTAATAAGTACATGCTAAAGCTAAAGTTTGTGGTTTATTAATCTCAAGTAAATCAAATATAGCTGATATAGAAGAGATACATTCAACTCCTGATGTTTTTTTTATTTTTGTAAGATTTTCTCGCGCTTTAGTAATATTATCAAACCCCATATATCCAAATGGTGTTGCAGGACTCGCAATTAAACTACAACCAGCTGATGCAAGAGATAATGCAGCATTTATTAAATGAGGCTCTATTTCAGTTATACTCTTAATACTATAATCAAATCCAGGAGGGTCTAAAAAAGTTTGCTGTATACTAATTTTGCCTTGTGTAATAGCCCTAAATTCATCTGGTGCAGGATCTAACCAACTAGGAGCAGATATGAATCCAATAGCGTTGTTATTGTTTCTCATATTTTTATCTTTTACACCTGAGAGATTAGTTTAACTAAATAAAAGCTTATTGACGAGATTTATATTTCAAAATATATAAATGGAATGATTGAAGCTCCATTAGATTTACCAAGCGGAGCAACTTTAAAAAATCGAATTGTTAAATCAGGTCTTTCTGAAGCCTTAGGGGACTCTGAAAATAATCCAACAGATGCGCTAATATCAATTTTTAGAAGATGGAGCCAAGGTGGAGCGGGTCTCCTAATTACTGGAAATATACTGATAGATAGATGGCACCTTGAGCATGCTGGAAATTTTGTTTTAGATAAGTCAACAGACATGAGTAAAACATGTGAACTTACAAAAGCAGCTAAATCTGGTGGCTCTTTAGTCTTAGCACAACTCTCTCATGCAGGACGACAAACACCTAAGGCAATAAATCCAGACCCTTTATCAATTTCAAATCTAAAATTAGATTTAGAAGGATATGGTCAACCAAGAATGGCTTCAGATAAAGATTTTTCAGAATTGATCGAAAAATTCTCTACCTCAGCAAAACTTGCTCAAGAATGTGGTTTTGATGGAGTAGAAATTCATGCTGCACATGGATATTTATTAAGCTCTTCATTATCTCCTAGAATTAATAATCGTAAAGATAAATGGGGTGGATCTTTTGAAAATAGAGCGAGATTACTTCAACTTATTTTGCAAAAGGTTAGAGCATCTGTAGGAAATAATTTCATTCTTGCAGTGAAAATAAATTCATCTGATTTTCAAAAAGGAGGTTTGGAGATTTCTGATAGTGTAAAAATCGCGAATTTAATAGAAAAAGAAAATATAGATTTTATTGAGGTTTCAGGAGGTAACTTTGAAGCTCCAGAGGCTTATCAATACGTCTCATTAAAAGAGAGTACAAAGAGTAGAGAGGCTTATTTTTTAGATGCAGCTAAAAATATCAAAGCATCTGTTAGTATACCTATAATGGTTACTGGTGGCTTTAGATCAATATCTGTTATGGAGGAGGCTTTATCATCCTCAGCAACAGATTTAATTGGAATAGGCAGACCTTTTATAATTGATCCTTCCTTCCCATATAAACTTTTGAATGGAGATATATCAGTATTACCAGCAGTAGAACAAAAATTTCCACCCGTACAAGATGTTCCTAAAGGAGCAGTTCTGAATTGGTTTTGTGACCAACTTTTTATACAGGGAAAAACAGGTAAAGGAAATATAAACATTCCACTTCTAGATGGGCATGAAAGGTATATTAAACAGAGTGATGAAGCAACCCAAAGCTTAATTTCTTTTAGAAGAAATAATAATAGATAGCTAGCTAGGGTTTTTTTTCAAGAACTCAATATACTTTAATACTTCATCAAATTTTTCATCCTCTATATCTTTATAACTATTTTGGAATTTATCTTTAATGCATAAGGCTATATGAGCATATGGGTTTCTTCCTTTAGGGTGATTAGGGTGAGATGG
>CAJWTC010000068.1 GCA_913046795.1 uncultured Flammeovirgaceae bacterium
ACCCCATCTACATTATTAAGTTGGCTCAGTTTATTAATGGATTATTTTTACCAGTTATTGGCGTATCATTGCTATGGGCTGTGAATCAGTCTACTTTTTTAGGAAAAAATGTAAATACCAAATCCTATAACGGAATTGGAATATTAATCATAATTTTATCTGTTTTTATAAGCCTTAGAAGTTTAAGTTTATTATGAAAAAACATATTGATCTAAATTGTGATATGGGAGAGTCTTTCTACGAAAAGAAAGTGGGAAATGACGAGGCTATTATGCCATACATAACATCATGTAATGTTGCATGTGGTTTTCATGGAGGAGACCCTAAAACAATACTTAAAACAGTAAAACTTGCTATAAAAAACAATGTTAAAGTTGGTGCACATCCTTCGCTATATGACCTTGAGGGCTTTGGGAGGAGGAGAATCAAAATAAATGATGAAGAGCTAATATCTTTACTTATTTATCAGATTTCATCATTGGCTGGTGTGACAAAGTACCTTGGAACTAACCTTCACCATGTAAAAGTACATGGTGCCTTATATAACATGGCATCAGAAGATGATCAAATTGCAAGATTAATAGTTAAGACAGTCTCAGAAATAGACCCTAATCTAAAAATATATGGCCCCTCGATGTTGAGGTGGGGTAAGATATCAGAGGAAGAAGGAATAGAATATGTTTCAGAAGTTTTCTCCGACAGAAACTATAACGAAGACCTAACACTGGTTGATAGAAAAAATCAAAATGCTATAATAAATGAAGCTAGTTTAGGTGTTAAACACGTGATGAGAATGGTCAATCAAAATAAAGTTAAGACCATAAGTGGTAATTATAAAGAAATCCTAGCTCAGACAATATGTATTCACGGTGACCAGGAACATGCCATAAGTTTTGCTAAAAGTATATCTGAAGAACTCTCAAAAATCAATCTTTATGAGAAAAAATTTTAGTTATGAATACCTAGGAGATAGAGCGCTCATAATTTCAGTCACACAAGGGGGGATTAATAATATACATGAGATCTACTCTATCCTATCAAAAAAGTTAGAGGATTTAGTTCTTGACTTTGTTAAGACACCAGAGTCTTTAGCTCTTTATAACGACCCTTATAAAGTTTCAGTTAAGGATTTGTCTAAAAGAGTTAAATCTCTATTAGAGTCAGAAACTTTAGGTAAAAAGGAAAGAATAGCTAAAACGTGGAAAATACCTGTGTGCTATGATGGTTCATTTGGTTTAGATATTAAACATGTAAGTAAAAAAACAAATTTATCTCCTAAAGAGATAATAGATATATACCTAAAAGGTATCTATAAGGTCAATATGATTGGTTTTCTGCCTGGTTTTGTCTACCTATCTGGTCTCGATAAAAAACTCTCAATACCTAGAAAAAAAACACCAAGAAAAGAGATCTCAGAGGGGTCAATAGCAATAGCAAACAGACAGACGGGGATATATAACATAAAGAGTCCTGGTGGATGGAATGTAATTGGAAAAACTCCCACATCACTATTCAATAAAAATTCAAATCCGCCAATTAGATTGAAAGAGGGAGATATCGTGAAGTTTTATGAAATTAATATCCAAGAATTCAATAACCTAAAAAATAATGAAAAATAGTATTGAAATTTTAAGATCAGGTTCATTTTCCAGTATTCAGGATATAAAGAGAAAAAACTCAAGAGTATACGGAATTCCTAGAAGTGGACCTATGGATAAAAGATCACATATACTCTCTAATTGGCTTCTTGGGAAGAATTCATTTGAGGAAACCATTGAAATGACATTAATTGGATCAAAACTTAAATTTCATTTTAACACTAAAATATCGCTATGTGGAGCTAAATCTGAGTGCTTCTTAAACAACAGAACAATACCTATGAATCAAGTTTTAAGTGTAGAAAAAGGAGACGTTATAGACATAAGGAAAATAATACATGGAAACTGGCTCTACCTCTCAGTATCGGGTAAAATCATATCTGATAGTTACTTTGATAGTATATCAACCTACGAGAAGGTGGAAATAGGTGGAAATAATGGCAGAAAGCTATCAAATGGTGATTATTTAAAATTTAAACCTCTTAAAACAATTAATAACAGAGAGGTTCCTAAAGAGTTAATTAACAATTTTAACGAAAAAATAATACGAGTTATAAAGGGACCAGAACACAAATTATTAGAGAGTAAGATTGACTACTTTACTGAGAACCCATTTACCGTCAGCCCCACAAGTGACAGGATGGGGATAAGACTTAAGAAAGTAGGAAAAAGCATAGATTTTGACATAAGTATTAAAAGCTCTCCAGTAGTTGAAGGTACCATCCAAGTACCACCTGATGGAAACCCTATAGTGCTGATGAGTGATTCTCAGACTACTGGTGGGTACCCAAGACTAGGTGTAATTTCTAGTGTAGACATATCAAAATTCTCTCAAATAAAACCAAATGAGATTATAAGATTCAGATTCATAAGCCTTGAAGAGTCAATTGCACTGATAGATTACGACTTCAAAAAAGTGAAATCAAGAATAGGCATAGACCTAGTCTCCTAAACTATCTTTCAGCTTAGAGAATGATTCTTTCAACTCTCTGAGTCTCTCGTAAGCATCCTTTCCTGGTACTTGATCAGCTCTTCCTAACATAGACTGGAGATACCTTGTCTGGTCAATAAGCATTGGCTGCATGTAAGTCCCTTTACTAGTTACCAAGAGGTTATAAACTTCAGAGTAGATATCACTATTAGATGATTTCATTTTTTCATCTAAATTACTTTTGAATACCTTAAGATCAGTTAAAAAATCTCTAACATTTAGGAGAAATTTTTCCTGCTCAAGGTAGTCATCTCCTGACATCCCTTCTACTCTAGGATCTTCTAAAATTTTAAATGACTTTGAGTTTTTAACACCGTCAATATCTAATAAGATAACATATTCACCAGGTGAAACCATTGGACCAGATCTAAATGATCTGTTCACATTTTCGTCCCAAGAACCTCTATGCCTCATATCCCAGCTAAATCTGTTCAAACCCTTACCTGTACTTACTTTATTACTTTTAAGTGAGACGAATGTACTAGATGACATCTCATATTCATCTACCTCTTCTTGCTCTAAACCAGATGAGTATGAATTAATTAGGTTATCGTCATCGCCATATATTGATATGGTAACTTTTTCAACATTTTCTTTTGATATAAAATAATCAAAGTCAACAGCGGGAGGAGGGTAAGATAAGTGTTTGTCACTATAAGACCTGTACCTATACCTATGTGTGTCATTTATTTTAAGCAAAGCCTGTTGAGAAAAATTCCCATACGTTCTAAGTGGAGTTATATTATCTAATATCCAGAATGACCTTCCCATTGTAGATAATACTAAATCATCTCTGTGTATCTTCATATCAGTGATTGGTGTAACTGGGAGATTATTTTGTAGCTTCATCCAATTTTCACCATCATCTAATGACATAAAAACACCAAACTCAGTACCAGCAAATAACAAACCCTCTCTAACTGGATCTTCTCTTAGGACCCTCACTGGGTAATCCGAAGGAATACCTTCAGTTATTAAAGTCCAAGACCTACCATAATTCTCCGTTCTATAGATATAAGGTTTCCAGTCTCCTAGCTGGTACCTTAATACTGTAACATATGCCTTAGATTCTTTGTGATGAGATGGTTCAACTGAGTCAACTCTTCCCCCTCTTAGTTTTTTATTAGGAGTTACATCATCCCAATTTTTTCCTCCATCCCTAGTCACATGGACA
>CAJWTC010000069.1 GCA_913046795.1 uncultured Flammeovirgaceae bacterium
CTTTGAGGTCATTAATATTATTATCATTTAAGGATGATATCATCATGTATTTATTTTTTTTAAAATATTCTTCACATTCTTTTTTAGTCTCAAGGTCAACCTTATTTCCAATAATTATTAAATTATTTTCTATCAAAAATTCTTGAGAAATTTCTTTCTTGATATCGATTAAAGATGAATTGTTTAAATCTATTAAGTATAATATTATAGATGACTCTTTAATTTTATTAAGTGCTTTATCTATTCCTATACTTTCAATTTTATCTTTTGTCTTTCTTATACCTGCAGTATCAATAAATCTGACAAGGTTATTACCTATTGTTATAGTATCCTCTATAATATCTCTAGTTGTACCCGGAATGTCTGAAACTATAGCTTTTTCATCATTAAGCAAACCATTGAGAAGAGTAGATTTTCCAACATTTGGCTTTCCTAATATAACTATACTTATCCCTTTTTTAACAGCATTATTTAATTTGAAGCTATCAATTAAAGTTTTAGAAAATTTATCAATTTCATTTAGTAGATTACTTAAACTATCTCTATTTGCAAATTCAACATCTTCCTCCGAGAAGTCAAGCTCTAATTCCAACAGGCTTGAGAGGTTTAATAAATCAGATCTTAATTTTTTTATTTTATCAGAGAAAATACCTTTTAAATGATTAATTGCAATTCTATGTGCATTTTCTGTTTTACCAGATATTAGGTCAGCTACTGACTCTGCTTGAGATAGGTCCATATTTCCATTTATAAATGATCTAAATGTGAATTCTCCTCTCTCAGCAACTCTAGCACCTAATTTAATTAGGATTAATATAATTTTATTTACAATAATCTCAGATCCATGACATGATATTTCAACAATATTTTCCTTAGTGTAGGAGTTGGGTTCTTTGAAAATACTTAAAACAACTTCATCAACAATTTCATCTTCATGAATAAAGTTTCCAAAATGAATAGTATGCGATTTAACACCTGTTAAATCTTTAGAAGGAAAAACCTTATTTGTGATATTTATAGATTCAGGCCCAGATAATCTTATAGTTGAAGTGGCTGCAGATCCTAAAGGAGTTGATTGGGCTACGATTGTATCTTTAATATTCATATGCAAAAATACATAAAGACAAATTATATAAGTCTAAACAATTACATATGTTTATATAAAAAAAGAACTTTTATAATTATCCTAAAGACACATCTAAACTCATCATCACTATGAAGCCAAGTATCAATCCCATTGTGGCAATGTCAATGTTACCTCCTCTGTGACTTTCAGGAATAACTTCTTCAACAACTATAAAAATCATTGCCCCTGCTGCAAATGATAAAGCGTAGGGTAGAATAGGATATACTAAAATTACAAAGGCAGCACCAATTACAGCGAAGATAGGTTCAACAATTGCAGATAACTGCCCCCATTTCCAAGATTTCATTTTACTAAAACCAGCCCTCCTTAAAGGCATTGAGACTGCAAAACCTTCTGGAAAATTTTGAATTCCTATTCCTAAACCTAAAGCAACTGCAGAACCTATTGTGAATACAGATGAGTATTCAGGAGATGCTAATGCTCCAAACGCAACACCAACGGCTAAACCTTCAGGTATATTGTGAATTGCTATTGCTAAAACGAGCAATGAGGTTTTCTTTAGTTCACTCTTGGGACCTTCTGCTTCTTCAATTTTACCAAATATATGAAGATGGGGAATTGATTTATCAAGAATGTACATAAATAATGCACCAAGAAAAAATCCAATAGCAGGAGGTAAAAATGGAGGCAGAGTAGTTAGACCTAATTCGTTTTGTATTTCTACTGCACTGATTGCAGGTGAAAGAAGAGACCAGAAGCTAGCAGCAATCATAACTCCACCAGTAAATCCTAGGGCTGCATCTAAAAATTTTCTATTGGTTGTGTTGAAAAAAAATACTAATCCTGCTCCAATTGCAGTTAGAATCCATGTGAATAAACCTGCATATAATGCCTGAGTTATAGGAGATGATTGTGAATCAAAAAAATTTATTATGTTATCCATGATTTTAAATTTTTGTTATTTTAATATTTTCTGCAATTTCCTTAGATATGATTACTGATTTATTATTTATTAGAACATCAAGAGATCCATCATAATCAATTTTATCTAAAATTGTGACTTCTGTACCAATCTCAATTTTGAGTTTATTAAGTAGATTAAAAAAACCTTCGTCCTCGTTAACGATTCTAGATACAATACCTTTTTCTTTTATTTTTAAATCAGAAATAGAAATCTTATCAACGAAATCAACCTCTCCTAGCTTGTTTGGAATTGGATCACCATGAGGATCAATTTTTGGATACTTTAAATATTTGTCTAGGTTATCTATAAGTTGATCAGATGACACATGTTCAAGTTCCTCAGCAACTTCATGAATTTCATCCCAATTAAAATTTAATTTTTCATATAAAAAAACTTCCCATAAACGATGTCTTCTAATTATTTGAAGAGCTACTATTATGCCATTTTTTGAAATTTTAGTCCCTTTATATTTTTCATGATAAATTAATTTCTTTTTAGATAATTTTTTTATCATATCTGTTACTGATGCTGGTTCTATATTTAATATCTTTGAAATAGAGTTAGTTGTAACTATTTTATTTCCAGAATCAGATAAGTTATAGATAGATTTAAGGTAGTTTTCTTCTGACTTAGATAAAATTATATTAGTCATAACATAAATTATTTTTAGATAAACCTAAATTAAGGCATTTTTATAATATGAAAAAATTAATCTTATTAATTTTTATATTTTTCTCTTGCACAAGAGACGACTCAAGGGCTGGCGATAACATGTATAATACTAAAAAGTATGAAGATGCTATAGCCCTCTATAGTGATGGATTAAAACTTAATCCTAATGACATTCAGTCTCTATACAGGAGGGGTAGGTCATATGAAGAATTAAAATTATATGATATGGCTGTAAATGATTTTAAGAAAATACTAGATATTGATAAGAAAAACGTAAATGCATTACTTAGTCTTTCAATTAATTCTATAAGAAATAAAAATTATTTAGATGCTGAATCATATTCTAAAAAAGCAATTAAAATAAATCCTGATCTTGATCAGGCATATTTACTTCTAGGCAGATCCCTTCAGTATCAGGGATTATTTCCTGATGCTATGAAATCATTTAAGACATCAGTCTCATTAAACTCCGATAACTCTGATTCATACTATTATATGGGATTAATTTATTTAAAATTAGATGACTCAAGAAATGCATGTAAAAACTTTACTACATCTGCTTCGTTAGAGAATAGTAAAGCAATTAATCTAATTAAAAAATATTGTCAATAGATGAAAATCATCTTCATTTTAATAAATTTTCTAATTATGGATAATAAGATAGCTACTTTTGGTTCTGGATGCTTCTGGTGTACAGAGGCTATATTTGAACTTGTAGATGGTGTTGTAAGTGTAGAGTCAGGATACTCTGCTGGAAATACTGAAAATCCTACTTATAAAGAAGTGACATCAGGAAAAACCAATCATGCAGAAGTTGTAAATATTGAATATGATCCATCGAAGATATCATTTACTGAATTATTAGAGATATTTTGGAGGACACATGACCCAACAA
>CAJWTC010000070.1 GCA_913046795.1 uncultured Flammeovirgaceae bacterium
CCTAAATAAGATACTCTAAGGGGTGATTCTAATGATAAGCATTCTGACATTATTTCTCTAAATAATTTTAAGATACTTTGATCTGACAAAGGGCCTTTATTTAATTCTTTAATACGTCTCATAACCTGAGCTTCACGCTCTGGATTATAAAAATTATCAGCCTCATTTGATTTTTGCTTTTCTTTAGATATATTTACTGCTTCTTGAGCTCTTTTATTTAGCAATTCAAGGATATCTTTATCTAATAAATCAATTTTATTTCTAATTTTTTTTATATCTTCAGTCATTTTCTATTTAACCCCAACAGGCCTTAAACTTTTTCTTCCTCAACTTTTTCTATTTGAGATAGTTTTTCACTTTTACCAAGCTTTTGTAATCTAACTCCTTGAGTATTTCTCCCTAATTGTGATATATCTTTTATAGAAGTTCTTGCTAAAGTGCCGTGATCTGTAATAAGCATTAAATCATCGTTTTCTTTAACTTTTAAAGCTCCAACAACTTTACCATTCCTATCAGTTGTTTTTACAGCTATATTTCCTTTTCCTGACCTTTTTTGAAGAGAGAACTCATTAAGTTTTGTTCTTTTACCATAGCCATTTTCTGTAGCGATTAGAATATCATCTGTATCATCTTTATGATTAGTAATCATGCTTATTACAAGCTGATCTTTTCCAATACTAATACCTTTGACCCCCGCTGCGCCTCTTCCTACACAACTTACATCGGATTCATCAAATCTAATTGTCTTTCCAGCGCTAGAAAAAAGCATTATTTGTTTTTTTCCATCTGTAATACTCACTTCAATCAAATTATCGCCATCTTTTAAATTAATTGCTATTAAGCCTGACGACCTTGGCCTTGAAAATTCAGATAACTTAGTTTTCTTAATTATGCCCTTACTTGTAGCCATCAACACAAATAAATTTTCATCATAACTACTAATTTTTTGTATTGCAGTAATTTTTTCAAACTGAGCTAAAGAGAGAATATTCACTATAGCTTTTCCTTTTGCAGATCTTCCAGATTGAGGTATATCATAAACTTTTAACCAGTAAACCTTTCCTAAGCTTGAAAAACATAAAATTGTATCATGTGAATTAGCGACAAATAATTTTTCAATAAAATCTTCGTCTTTAACAGTAGCAGCAGTCTTCCCTCTACCACCTCTCTTTTGTGCGCTATATGTATCAACTGGTTGAGCTTTAACATATCCTGCATTTGATAAAGTCACAACCAAATCTTCTTCTTTAGTTAAGTCCTCTCTAGAAAAGTTAACTAATTTTTCAAACTTAGTCCTTCTTTTATCTCCATATACTTTTTTTACTTCTTCCAATTCACTTCTAATTAAATCCATTAGGACATTATTGTTACTTAAAATAAGCTGGTAGTTTTTAATGTCTTTAATAAGGTCCTTGTAATCAATAAGTATCTTATCTTGCTCTAAAGCTGTAAGTCTACTTAATTTCATTTCTAATATTGCTTGCGCTTGATTATCAGACAGAACATATTTATTTTTTATTAAACCTAAATTTTCACTGAGATCATCTGGTTTTGTGATTGAAACATTTGAAGAGTCAAGCATTTTTAAAATAAGTCCAGCTTTCCAATTTTTAGACATTAATTTTTCTCTTGCTTCATTAGAGCTTTTAGATTCTTTAATCAATTTAATTATTTCATCTATATTAGATAATGCTACAGCTAAGCCTTCTAATATGTGAGCTTTTTCTCTTGCTTTTCTTAATTCAAAAATTGTTCTTCTTGTTACAATTTCTCTTCTATGTTCAATAAATGCTGACAATATCTCTTTAAGGGTTACGGCTCTAGGTTTGCCATCTATTAAAGCAACCATATTGATACTAAAAGATGTTCTCATTTGCGTCTGTTGAAATAAATTATTTAAAAGTACTTCGGAAATTTCTGATTTTTTCAGCTCAATTACTACTCTCATTCCATCTTTGTCAGACTCATCTCTTAACTCTGAAATACCTTCTATTTTTTTATCCCTAACTAATTCAGCAATTTTTTCTATCAATCTAGCTTTATTAACCTGATATGGCAGCTCAGTAATAATTATTTTCTCGCGAGATTTCTTTTTGTCCGTTTCAATATGTGTTAATGCCTGCATAATAACCTTGCCCTTGCCTGTTTTGTAAGCAGATTCTATACCATTATCTTTTTTATCAGTTTTTATAATTCCAGCTGTTGGAAAATCTGGTCCAGGAATATGCTTCATTAAATCATTAAGTTCCATATTTGGATTTTTACTAAGTTCTACAACAGCGTTAATTACTTCTGTTAAATTATGTGGAGGAATATTAGTTGCCATACCCACAGCAATTCCTGAAGAACCATTAACTAATAAATTTGGTACTCTTGTAGGGAGAACAACGGGTTCAATTTCAGTCTCATCATAGTTAGGTCTAAAATCTACTGTCTCTTTATCTAGATCAGATAAAATTTCGTGGGCAATTTTAGCCATTCTTACTTCTGTATATCTCATTGCTGCAGGTGAATCTCCGTCTATAGAGCCGAAGTTTCCTTGTCCATCAACAAGAATATATCTCATTGAAAAATCTTGAGCCATTCTTACAATTGTGTCGTAAGCAGCAGTATCCCCATGAGGATGATATTTACCAATTACATCTCCCACTACACGTGCAGACTTCTTGTAGGGCTTATTTGAATAATTTCCCATAGATTCCATTGCATAAAGTACTCTTCTATGAACAGGCTTTAAGCCATCTCTAATATCTGGCAAAGCTCTTCCAATAATAACGCTCATAGCATATTCTAAATAAGCTTTACTTGTTTCTTCTTCGATGGATACTGGTACCAGTTCTTTTGCAAAATCTACCATTATGACTCTATTTTTTTTATGATTGGAATGCCTTATATTCTAACATGAGTAGTGTTTTTTCACTAGATTATGAGCTAAAAATAGCCAAATTATGGCTGCTAATAATGCTTATTCATTATAAATAAGATAATATTAGTTACATGAATATAAATGATAATGAAGTTCAAAAGTTTGACGATATTTCATACAGTTGGTGGGATCCTGATGGTCCTTTTAAACCTCTTCATATGTTGAATCCTGTAAGAACACGTTTTATTAAGAACAATGTTAATCTTGAAAATAAATCATTAATTGATGTTGGTTGTGGCGGTGGTTTATTATGTGAAAATCTAATTTCTGAAAAGACAAAGGTTAAAGGAATAGATATGTCAAATGATTCAATTGAGATTGCAAAAACTCATCAAGCCTTAAATAATTTAAATATAGATTACGAGACAACGAGTATAGAAGAATTAATTAAAAAATCTAAAATTAGATATGACGTGCTTACATGTCTTGAATTAATTGAACACGTACCAGACCCAGAAAAACTTATTAAAGATTGTATAACGATTACAAAAAAAGAATCAGACTTATTTTTTTCTACCTTAAATAGAAATTTAGTTTCATATTTAGTTTCAATAATCGGAGCTGAGTATAT
>CAJWTC010000071.1 GCA_913046795.1 uncultured Flammeovirgaceae bacterium
TACAGCTTTATCTTCAGGCGATGTTATTGTAACAGGGACCCCAGGTGGTGTTGGAGATAAAAGAAATCCTCCAGTTTATATGGTGCCGGGAGATGTAGTTGAAGTAGACATAGGTTTGTTGGGTGTATTAAAAAATCCTATAGTTGCCGCTCCAAAATTATAAGTTTTATTTTTATGGGCTAGAATAATGATAAATAAATCTTTGATTACAAATTTGGTATCTGTTTTTATAATATTAATTGGTTATTTTTATAAAGATGAATATTCATTCATTCTCATGACAGGTGTTTTTGCCCTATCTGGGAGCGTTACCAATTGGATAGCTGTACATATGTTATTTGAAAAAATTCCATTTTTATATGGTTCTGGCGTCATCCAAGATAGATTTGAAGATATTAAGATGGGCATAAAGAACTTAATATTAAAAGAGCTCTTTTCAGTTGCTCAAATAAATAAATTTTTATTAGAGAATAAAGAAGGAGCATCAGAAAAAATTATAGAAAAAATCGATTTCGATAAGGTTTTTCTTGGTCTTGTTGAAGCTATAGAAGGGTCACAGTTAGGTGGAATGCTCTCTATGGTAGGAGGTAGAAAAGCACTTGAACCACTCAAAGAACCATTTACTAAAAAATTAAAAATTATTATCGAAGATTTCATAAATAAAAACAATTCCAATGATGATGCTGAAACTACATCAGAGGCACTGTTAGTTAAAATTGAAAATATATTAGATGCAAGATTAGCTGATTTATCTCCTGAAGATATAAAAGTTATTATTCAAAAAATGATAAAAGAGCATCTAGGATGGCTTGTGGTTTGGGGAGGATTTTTTGGTGGTTTATTAGGTTTATCATTAAGTCCCATTGGCCTGGACGTTCTTTAACAAAAATTAAGAAGAGTATGTGATATACTCTTCTTTATATTTTTTAAGATATTATACAACCACCATCTACATCTATCGTAGTACCAGTTATAAATTCGTTCTCAATTGCAAAAATTATTCCTTTAGCCACCTCGTCCGGGGTGCCGGC
The DNA here is from genome assembly GCA_913046795.1 of uncultured Flammeovirgaceae bacterium. Lineage (GTDB taxonomy): Bacteria > Bacteroidota > Bacteroidia > Cytophagales > MED-G16 > MED-G16. The sequence continues at coordinate 1,032 of CAJWTC010000071.1, forward strand.
CCTTTTAATAAGATTATCACTAGTGGCTTTTTTGTAATACTCATCTCTAGCTGTTCCTTCAAGAGGGCTCATTGGAGTATCTATGATACCAGGAGAAACAATATTGATTCTTTTAGGAAGTATCTCAGGTGCAATGCCTCTTGCAAAAGCTTCAACTGCACCACCTACTGAAGAAATTGCAATTTGTCCCGGACGACATTTTCTTGCAGGCGTCCCACTTACTAAAACTATGTTACCGTTATCTTTTAAAAATTTGGTGCCTAATCTTACTACGTTAGTGTATCCCCAAAGTTTATCAAATGAAGCTTTATAGCCGTCTAAATCCATAGAAAGAAATGGACCAACAGCTCTTTTCCCACCAGTAGCAGCGTTAACTAAAATGTCAAATTCACCTTCGTCCTGAAAAAATTTTTCAATAGCCTCTCTATCAAGTACGTCAAGTTTCTTTGTTGTCACATTTTTTGGAAGTTGACTTAATTTCTCTGGATTACGACTTACTGCAATAACATGCGCGCCTTTTTCAGATAACATTTGAGTTGCAGAAAGACCAATTCCAGAAGTTCCGCCAAATACGATAGCTTTTTTGCCATTAATATTCATGTTTACTTTACCCTTTAAAATTTAAAAATAATTTATTAATTACTTATAACATTTTGGATATATATTTGTTAAAAAAGTTTTTGATATTTTATAGGTGTTTAAAATGACTTTAGAGCTATTTAGAAATAATTCTTATTTGAAGGAACATATTGCAATCATTTCTGACGTCGTACCAGAAGGATTGGTTTTTAAGGAAACTATTTTTTATCCAGAGGGCGGAGGACAACCAGGAGATGTAGGTTCAATTAAATTAAAAAATAAGACAATAAATATAGTTGGGACTAAATATATAAATAATAAGTTAGTTCATCTAACTGAAACTATTGATGATATAAAAAAAAATGAGGAAGGTAGCTTAATTCTTGATTGGTCAAAAAGGTATAGCTACATGCAAGTCCATACTTGTCTTCATCTCTTGTGCTCAATAATACCATATCCTGTTACAGGTGGTTCAATTGGGGACGGTAGAGGAAGACTTGATTTTGATCTTGAGACCAAACCAGATAAAGAAGATGTGTTGAATAAATTAAACAACTTAATTCATAAAGATTATTTAGTTCACATATCGAGTATAACAGACCAAGAATTAGACGATAATCCAGACTTAGTAAGGACAATGTCAGTTAAACCACCAAGAGGATCAGGTCAGATTAGAATGGTAAGGATAGGTGATGATATCGATTTTCAACCTTGTGGGGGAACTCACGTAAATAAAACTTCAGAAATTAATTTAGTTAAATCAGTTAAAATTGAAAACAAAGGTAAAATGAATAAAAGAATAATTATAACTTTTTAAATGATAATTATTTCTTACACACTATCTCAAATGGCAATGTTCTATTTTCTTTAATTGATTGCATTGAGTTCCTAGATCTTTCATTCATGGTATCCCCACCAATTACATGAATACCTAAAACAGGTTTTTTATTTTCAGATTTCAATTTAATAAGTTTTTCGTAACCTGAAATATATTTCTCAGCAGTCTCAATAATTTTAATATCAGAAAAACCTATATCTTTTAGTATTGAGATTGTTTTCTGAGGCGGTAATAAAAAGCTCATTTCTAAAGAATTAGCCCATGGTAACGGAAAAATTGGTTTACCCTCTGGGCCTAACCCATGTTCGGTAAAAGCAAAAAAACTATCTTTTTTTAAAACTCTAAAAGCTTCAGAAAAAAATTTTTCTCTATTTGATATATTCATTGTTACGTGTTGCGAATAGGCTCCATCAAACGTTTCATTGTCAAAGTCTAATACTTCCCCATTCCCAACTAAAAGTTCAACATTATCTGACATAGATGTAAGCCTATTAAATTCATTGCCTATTTCAATGAAGCTAGGTGTTATATCTATTCCAGTTATGAAGCATTTAAATTCTTTAGCGTAATATCTTGCTGGTCCACCAAGACCACAACCAATATCTATAATCTTTTGATTTTTTGATATTGGCATTCTTTTACCAAGATCAACTGTGGCAGCTATGCCTCGTGCGTGATATTGATCTATGGGAAATAACTCTTCAATTTCTAGCTTTTTATTAATTAATCCTGTTTCAGACATAGCTTGGTGCACTCTTGAAAAAACATCACCTCTTGTCCAAAAATTTTCTATGTCGGACTTACTAATCATAGATTAAATATATTACCTTTTAACTATTAAGAATAAAGTCAGCACAACGTTCACCAATCATCATGCATACTGCATTAGTATTTCCGGAGACTAGTGTAGGCATTATAGAAGCGTCTGCTATACGAAGTCCTTTAATACCATGAACTTTTAAGTTTTTATCAACCACAGAATCCTGGTCAAATCCCATTTTACAGGTGCCTGATGGATGATAAACTGTTTCAGCCTTAT
>CAJWTC010000072.1 GCA_913046795.1 uncultured Flammeovirgaceae bacterium
GCCCTTACGGCTGGGGGTCATACAGTAGGAAAGGCCCACGGAAATGGTGACGCTGGAGCCCTTGGTGTTGAACCAGAAGGTGCTACAGTTGAAGAGCAGGGGTTTGGTTGGAAAAATCCGGCTGGACATGCTAATGCTAATGAGACTGTTACCAGTGGTATTGAGGGTGCATGGACAACTAATCCTACTCAGTGGGATGACGGATATTTTGAGATGTTATTCAATCACGAGTGGGAATTAAAAAAGAGTCCTGCAGGAGCTTGGCAATGGGAACCAGTACATATAGATGATAAAGACAAGCCGGTAGACTCATCTAATCCTTCACATAGGAATAATCCTATCATGACTGACGCAGATATGGCAATGAAAATGGATCCTATATATAAAGAGATTTCGCTCAAGTTTAAAGAAGATCACGACTACTTCTCTGATACATTTGCTAGGGCATGGTTTAAGTTAACCCATAGAGATATGGGGCCAAAGGTTAGGTATGTTGGACCAAATATTCCATCAGAGGAATTGATATGGCAAGATCCTGTACCTACTGGAAATAAAGACTTTGATCTAGATGCTGTTAAGGAAAAAATTTCTAATTCTGGTTTATCTATTTCTGATAGAGTATGTGTTGCTTGGGATAGCGCAAGAACCTTTAGGTCATCAGACCTTAGGGGAGGAGCCAATGGTGCAAGGATCAGACTTAATCCTCAAGTAAGCTGGGAGGCCAATGAACCTGACAGGTTATTAAAAACTTTAGGAATACTTAAACCTATAGCGGATGAATCTGGTGCTAGTATGGCTGATGTTATAGTACTTGCAGGAAGTACTGGAATAGAAGAGGCTGCATCAAATGCAGGATTTAAAGTAAGTGTTGATGTATCAGTGGGTAGGGGAGACGCTAGTCCTGAGATGACTGACGCAGATTCTTTTGCCCCACTTGAACCTTCTGCAGATGCTTTCAGAAATTTTATTAAGGAAGAATGTGCTTCAAAAGCCGAGGAGATGATGCTAGATAGGGCTCAACTTCTAGGATTATCTGCTCCTGAGATGACTGTTCTAATTGGTGGAATGAGAGTTATTGGAACTAATTTTGGAGGAAGTAATGACGGTGTCTTCACAGATAATGTTGGGTCACTGACAAATGACTTCTTTATAAATTTAACCGATATGAGTAATAAGTGGGAAGTTGAAGGAGAAAATAGTTATAAGGTAATAGACAGAAAATCTGGAAACTTAAAGTGGACTGCTTCTTCAGTAGACCTTGTTTTTGGATCTAACTCAATACTAAGATCTTACGCAGAAGTTTATGCACAGGATGATAGCAAAGATAAATTTGTAAATGATTTTGTCAGAGTGTGGTGTAAGGTTATGGAAAACGACAGATTCGATATCTAAATCCTATTTATTACTAATAGATAATAAACCTCATTTTATAAATGAGGTTTTTTTATATTTATAGGAATGGAAAATCTTGCAGAGTGGGGATATATAGGATTATTTATTGCTAGCTTTTTGGCAGCAACTATAATTCCTTTTAGCTCTGAGTTAGTGTTAAGCATTTTAATTGCAAATAACTACGACCTCACAACCTCTCTGATTGTTGCATCTATTGGGAATTGGATGGGGGGACTTAGTAGCTATCTTATAGGCAGACTAGGAAGCTGGGATACAATTGAAAAATATTTAAGAGTCAAAAGAGATAAGATTTTACTATGGAAGAAAAAAATTGACAGTTGGGGTGGTTTTTTAGCATTCTTATGCTGGCTACCAGTAGTTGGTGATCCAATTGCAATAGCACTTGGTTTCTTTAGGACAAATATATTAACTGTTGCAATTTTTATGTTAGTAGGAAAGTTCGTTAGGTATTTTGTCTGGGCAATGATAACATATGTAGGTTTTTCTCTTCTATAAACATCCTACTCATAGAATGAGTTGACCTTATTTACATTTACATTCTTCCAATTGATACCGTTTTGCCATTTTAATGATTTGAATTTGAAGAGATAGCCATCAAGTAAGGACTCTAGCTCATCAGTAAGTTCTGGGTATTGTTCCAATAGATTTTCAGCCTCCATGAAATCATTATCAATATCATAAAGTACCAATTCATTATTATTTCTAAACTTTATAAGTTTAAAATTATTTTTTATGATTGAGGAGTGAGCCCTTGCCAAAGCTATCTTATTCTCATAAGGCACATGAAATATAATTCCAGGATAATGCCTATTAATCTTAACATCTTTACCTGATAATAGAATTTTTTTAAAACTTCCACCGTCTATGTCTTCTTTGTTTTGAATATCGGATCCAGCTAAATCTACGATAGTAGGTAGTATGTCGTATCCGACTACAGGGACTTTACTCTCACTCATTTTCTGAATTCCAGGTCCAGATACAATAAAGGGAACTCTTATCCCTCCCTCCATAGCATCCCACTTACCTCTGGAGAGAGGAAAGTTAATACTTTCTTTATAATACCTCTTAGCTGGTATAGTAGGAACTGATCCGTTGTCAGACGTATAAATTATATATGTATTATCTGTAAGATTTAATTCCTCAAGTTTATCAAGTATAATTCCCAGTCCTTCATCAAGATTTTCAGTCATGGCAGCAAAGCCAGCATTGTCTGTACTTCTAGTCTTATCCTTACCCAAATATTTTTTGTGTGTTTCCTCTTTTGATATAATATTAGTGTGAACAGCGTAGTGAGAAACTTGTAAGAAAAATGGTTTCTTAGATTTTTTCTGTTGATCTAAAAAATCTACAGCTTTTTCTGCTAGGCTAAATATTTTTTTTGGATCATCTGAGAATGTTGTATTCCACTGTGTCTTATTATTTATGAAGACGCCTTCTTTATTTCCATTCTTCCCATCATCGTAATCGTATCCAAGTAAAGAAGGTTCGGCATCAATACCCCATTTGCCAAAATGAGCAGTAACGTAGTTGGAATTTATCTCTTTTAATTTTTTTGGTATGGTGATAGTTTTATTATGATCTATATGTTTTGTGTTCATACCTACTCTTATCATCTTAAGTCTTGCTGCAGACTGTGCATATTGAATGCTGTATCTGGAAGGAGAACATACTGGAGATGATGAGTAGCCTCTTGAGAACCTCATACCACTTGATGCAAGTCTTTCTAGGTTAGGTGTCTCAAAGTACAGGCTTCCTGATGAGTCTATATTATCAGACATATTTACAGATGTTCCAGACCAACCCTGATCGTCTACAAGAAATAATATAAAGTTTGGACTTTCTTTTTTTTCTTTATTTTCAGAGCATGAAAGTAGAAATATAAGTAATAATAGGAGAGATGTGGATCTCATTTCCTTGAATTCAACTTAGCTAAAAGTCT
>CAJWTC010000073.1 GCA_913046795.1 uncultured Flammeovirgaceae bacterium
AAAATAGCAAATGGAATGGTATGAAGCCCTTTTACTAGGAATTATTCAAGGCCTTACCGAATTTTTACCTGTCAGTAGTAGCGGTCACCTTGAGATATCTTCATACCTGCTTAATACTGATACCTCACAAAATTTGTTTTTCAATATGCTGGTTCATATAGCAACAGCATTTAGTATCATTTACGTTTTTAGAGAGGATATATTTAAATTAATTGGTGGCCTAATTAGACTAGAATCTGAACAGGTTTCTTTTGCTTCAAAGATTATTTTATCAAGTATTCCAGTAGGAATAATAGGTATTCTATTTGAAGATCAAGTAGAAAAACTTTTCACCGGTAATATATTATTGGTTGGCTCAATGTTAATCTTAACTTCAGTACTCTTATTTCTTTCTAACTACTCTAAGAGTGACCCCACAGGTAAAATCACATATCAGAAAGCTTTGATTATTGGAGTAGCTCAAGCATTTGCTATTATGCCCGGAATATCTAGATCTGGGGCAACTATTGCTACTGCACTATTACTCAATATTGATAAAAAGGAATCTACAAGGTTCTCTTTTTTGATGGTACTTGTTCCTATCTTCGGTATTCTCATTCTTAAGATAATAGAAGGTTTTCAAAGCCCTGAAATATTTATAAACAAAGACTTAACTACTGCTTATACTGTAGGGTTTATCTCTTCCTTATTGAGCGGTGTTTTTGCATGTAAACTTATGCTGAAAATAGTAAGAGAAAGTAAATTAATTTATTTCTCATTCTACTGTATGGCTGTAGGTCTAATTGGTGTTTTTTCTTCTTGCACAAAAAATGAAAAAGAAACTTTTTCAATTGAGCCAATACTTCCTATTGAACAAATTAAAGAGATAGCTTTAGATTCTAAACCTCCTTTTGAGTTTGATTTAAAGTCAGGATTAGACATGGTAGATCTAGAAAAATTAGATGATAAACTAATCCTAGATATAAGGTATGCATCAGAAAATAATTTTATGAAATCAGTTTTTTATGAGGATGCCAGAGCCTTCATAAATAAAGATGCTGCTCCTAATATCTTAAATGCAAGTAGTCAATTGAATGAGATGGGGTACGGCCTAATTATATATGATGCTTACAGGCCCTGGTTTGTAACTAAGATGTTTTGGGAAGGTACGCCTGATGATTTGAAACATTTTGTCGCAGACCCTTCTAGAGGTTCCGTCCATAACAGAGGTTGTGCAATCGATGTAGGTCTATATAATTTATCTGACGGAAAACCACTTAAAATGATATCTGGGTACGACGAGTTCACAGAGAAAGCATACCCATCCTACACAGGAGGTACTAAATTTCAGAGAGAGGTAAGGGATGAGCTCATAAATATCATGTCAATGAATAACTTCTCAGTATATGAGTACGAATGGTGGCATTTTAATTATAATGAATGTGGGTCTGGGGTAATGAATTATTCTTTTAAAGATTTAGATTCATTAAAATCTATTTCTTAATTGCTGAATGAGCATTTGTTATACTAGTCTCAAATAAATCAGATACTTCAAGAACTATCTTCTTCTGGCTTTTTAATTTATCATTTACGATTGAGAGTCCTTTCTCGTCAATATCTTGATAAGAGTCCCTATCCATGGGGTACTTATCGAATTGAAAGTCTTCACTAAATTTTTTCATGAATTTCATCATAGAGGATCTTGCATTATCTAACTCCAGTATCAACTTGTTGTCAGGTTCTACACCATCTTGAGCAAGTTCGTTTTTTAAAGATTTTAAATCTTTCATTTTAACCATTAGCTCATCGTGAATTTTAACTACATCATCCAGGAGCTCCATATTAGATTGGTGAGTATCGACCTTGGTCTCACAAGAAATAAATACAAATACATATAGAAATATTAATCTCATAATAAATATTTTTTTGTTAATGTCCCGTATGACCACCGGGACTATACTGTAAACTTAAAATAAAATCATTGATTTTTCTACTTTGATGACCATTATATGACTGATAGAGAGGCAAGACATATTCAGCAGAAAACCTAATGTTTTTAAGTCCTCCCTTTGGAGGAGAAATATTTAACCCAAAAGAATTATTTAACATATTATACCCTGTATTTCTAATATCAAAATCTGAATTTTTTTCAGGTATTAAGAAAAGGAATGACCCATTAACATTACTTTGCATTATATAATTCTGACTGTAACTGACACTAATCATTTTGTTAAGTTTGAGAGAGAACCAGTAATATATATCAGCACTAGCACCTAAATTAAAATTATTAGAGTTCATATTTAATGGTAAATTTATAATAGGCTGAATTCCTGCAGATATTTTTGGCAACTGTAAAAAACTAGTAAAACCTAAGATTGAGCTGAAGTACCCTTTTCCTGTGTACATATTATAGGGTAATTCATCTGATGCCCTGAACTTTCCTGTAGGAAAATCAAATCCTATATTAGTATGTAATTTTAAATAGCTTCTACTTACTAAACTGTAGAGAAACTGGAGGTTAACATCTCCCAAACCACTCGAATAAATATTTGACTTATTTAAATTAACATCTGAGTATGTAATCTTATTATTAATGTAATCCAGCTTGGAAAAAATTGTCAGTTTATCTGAGAGACCATACATAAATTCGAAAGTGTGATATGAGAAATTACTAGACTCAAATACATTCTCATAATCTGGGAAGAGCACATTATTAGAGACAATTTTATTTCTATTATAAATTTTATTATTATCAGAAAAAGAAAACTTATAACCCAGCATGATACCACCTCTCATGTGTGTGTGGTCTGCATGAATACTTGATGGAGCGTGTGAGTCAGGTCTTGAAGAATCCCAAGAGTTCATTTCCATTTTCATAAAATGATCTGATATGTCAATAAATTTTTTCTCGGTATTATCCGCATTCATTTCTACTAGTTTATCTAATATAATATTTACAGACTCTCGGATATCTTTTGTCTTGGATACATTGAACTCTGCTACAATTCCATTTGTGCCTGTTTCAATTAGTAGTCCTCTAAAGTTATCTACTTTATAGTTTACATTTTTAGATTTTTTCCAGCCGTGAGATAGTGAAAAATAATAGTTATAATCATGTTCGGTAAAAACTAAGTTATTTTCTTTTAGTGCATCAATGAAATAAGGTTTTATCTCATTATCAGTAACACCAAAATTTCTTTCTAAATCAATAGAAGAAAAAAGTTTAACATTTATATATTGTCCACTATAGGTGTTTTCTTGAGCTATTAAGCCATACGATAAAAAAATAAATAGTGTTAATAAATATCTGACCATGTTTTCTCTCTTACTAA
>CAJWTC010000074.1 GCA_913046795.1 uncultured Flammeovirgaceae bacterium
CCTACCAGAAAAGTGATTTAAATCCTCTAAAGTATCTGGATCACATATCTTAAGATACTCAGGCACTAATCCTTTTGTCTTAAAAAAATCAGTTGAGTCTTTGATAAGGATTTCATTAGATTTATTCGATAAATTTTCCTTTATCCAGCATAATCTTTTATAAATTTCAGGTGCAAGCAATCGATTATCCGATGTCAAAAGATTATTCCTGGAAGACATTGCAAGACCATCATTTTCTCGAACAATTGTACTCCCAATAATTTCAGTTTCAAAATCACTTAAAGAGGCAAGATTCTTTATTATTAAAAATTGCTGGTAGTCTTTAAGACCAAAGACAGCAAATTGAGGCTTAATAACCTCAAACAATTTACCAACTATTGTAACAACTCCATCAAAATGGTCTGGACGAGTTTTACCGCACATCTTTTTGCTTAAAGGTGGCGCCTTTCTGTTCCTAATACCCTCTAAAATTTCTTTTGATGGATGAAATACAAAATGGCTCCCCGCACTCTCCAATTGAATAAGGTCGTTCTCTAATGTTCTTGGATAACTATCAAAGTCTTCATTAGCACCAAATTGAAGTGGATTAATAAATATTGAAGATACAATCGTTTTTCCTATTTCTTTTGCTTTATTAACTAGGCTTATATGACCATCATGGAGATTACCCATTGTTGGAACTAAAACAATATCATTATGATTTTTTAAGACTTCCTTAGCCTGAATTTCTGAAGAAATAATTTTCATTTTCTAAAAAAATGTATGGGATCTTGAGGGAAATTTTTTAGATTTAACACTTTTAACATATTTTCCAAGGGCTACTTCAATTGAAGATGAACCTTTTAAGAAATCTTTTACGAATTTAGGTGGTTTTTCTAGACATGAAATACCTAAAAGGTCATGGATAACCATAATTTGACCATCTGTCTCAGGTCCGGCCCCTATTCCAATTACTGGAATTTTTAGTAAGCTTGTTATTTCTTTTGATAAGTCATTTGGAACACATTCTAGAAGTAACATTGCTGCTCCAGCATCCTCTAAGGATTTAGCTTCTTCAATTAGTTTTTGTCTCTTCTTTGTATCCCTTCCTTGAACAAAATAACCACCAATTCTATTAATAGATTGTGGAGTTAAACCCATATGTGCGCATACGGGTATTCCTCTCTCAGCTAAAGTACTTGTCATTTTGCATATCCATGAGCCACCTTCAATTTTTACTGAGTGAGCACCATTTTGCATTAATCTTGTAGCATTCTCTAAGGCACGCTCATCTGTTGAATAACTCATGAAAGGCATATCTGCCATAATATGAGAATTTATATTACCCCTAGCAACACATTCAAGGTGATAAATCAACTGATCCATTGTAACAGGTAACGTACTGTCATGGCCTTGAATAACCATCCCCAAACTATCGCCAACTAAAATAATCTCTACGCCAGCCTCACTTATTCTCTGAGCCAAAGTAGATTCATAAGCTGTTAAACAGCTAAATTTCTCATTAGCTTTCTTTAGTTTTCGTAAAGTAGAAATCGTAACAAGTTTATTTTTATTTTGGCTGGACATTTGTTTAGTAGAATATTCAGTTGAAATTTTTAATTTAAAAATTTTAACTTAAATTCCCCTTATTTAACCCTAGAATTCTTATCATATTTAAACTTTATAAAAAACTTAAATTTAAATTTTATGATATAAGTACATATCAATAGTTTTATGAAAATGACGGATCCTACTTTCTTGGTAAAGTGAAAATGTAGAACCTTTTTTATTACTTGCCTTGAGTCCAAGTTGACCAGATCGAAATGCCGCCTCATCTTGATCAAAAAGGGCGCCTAGGCCACCAAGCTCTTCAGCTTTTGTCCAACTATCATCTTCATCAAGCCAATTAATAGCTGGATCTGTTTCTTTCTTTTCATCATTATTTTCGTAAAGTAAAATAACCTCAAATATAGATTTATCTGGATTATGTCCATTTGGTCTAAAGCGATAAACAATCGGCACACCGTATCCTGCCCATGGAATAAAGTTTGGAAAAACAAAGTATTGTATTGCATCAATAATCTCTGATGTAGAAAATTTTTGATGATTTACACCAGTAGAAGATGTAAGTATTTCTTTCATGGAATTTGAAAGAAACTCTCGTGGCTTTATATTGTTATTAATATTTTTTTTATCAGTATCCCCACCTAAATAAGAAACTAAATCCTGCATACTCTCAATTACGTCAGCATCAGCTATTTTTTTATTTTTTAAAGTAGGGCTAGGAGTACCAAGGCCAGACATCATTCTGCTAATATTAGGACCCCAATGATCATATTGGCAATTTATATCTCCAGTATATGGAAGAGCTTGAGGATGTGTTTCGCTAACGTGATAACCTTCTAAAAAAGCTTCGATAGCAAATTTCCAATTACAAGGTACTATTTTTGCAACATGCGCAGCTTTTCTTCTTTTACTCATATCCCAATCTTTAAAATGATCGGGCAATACAGATAGGAAATCTTTTAAAGATTCTGAGTTCTCGTCAAGATTTATAAATATAAAACCACCCCAAATATCACACTTTACCTCTGGAAGCATAAAATCTCTTTTATCAACATGAGGAAAATCCCAATCACAAGGAATATTGTCTAACTTTCCGTCGAGGGACCATGACCATCCATGAAAAGGACATTTTAAGACTTCTGAAAAACCACAAGTATTAGAGGGCTTGAGTTGTGTTCCTCTATGCAAGCAAGAATTATAATAAGCTTTTATTTTTCCATCCCTAGTTCTTACAATCAATATTGACTGATCAACTATATCATAGACATAATAATCACCTGAAAGGGGGATATCTTCCTCGCGGCATGCAAATTGCCAAACTTTATTCCATATACTTTCAATTTCAAGATTATGAAATTTTTTACTAAAATAGCGCTCTCTATCAACATCATCACAACCAATATATGAGCATGACTCCTCTTTTAATACAGAAGGAGCCATTATATGGTCCTCGCTTATAATTTCCTGAAAATAAGGTTTTGGTCTATTTTTTAATACTTTGCCAAAAATTTCATTATTTTTTTTAGGCTTTCGCACTTTTCCTACCTCCAAACCTCTTATACCAAGACATTAATTTTGTATAATCTTCTTGAATCTTTACACCTATACTCTCAGCAAAGGTGAATGTTGAAAAAAGAGTACAA
>CAJWTC010000075.1 GCA_913046795.1 uncultured Flammeovirgaceae bacterium
ATCACCACCGATTATCAAAATATATGCATCAGGATGTTCTTTTTGTATATTAGGCAATGACCTCATAAAAGAATGATATCCCCTGTAAGGCTCTAAGTTTCTATTAACAAAAGTAATTATTTTATTTTTTTTACTTAGATTTATTTTTAATCCTTGAGAATTTTCAATATTAATTTCACCATCTTTAAAAGGCTTAATTAAAGTCGTATCTATTCCATCGTGAATAACCTTTATTTTCTTTTGTAGAAAAATTGGAGCCGTAGATCGTTGAAAGCTTGTAGGTGAAATTAATTGATCTGCCTCTAAATAAGACATTAAACCAGGAGCATTTCTAGCCCTTAATCTTGCAAAAAGATCAAAACCGCTTAAAGGCATTTCAACCTCATTTACATCAAAGTCAACATCGGAGTTACGTGTGTTATAGTAAAATTCAAAATACGACAATAACTTACAATCAGGCCAAATTTCTTTAATAAAAAAAGTCTCACCCCAACCAGGATGATCAATCACTAAATCAGGGGTCAATCCTTTTTCTTTAAGTTCAAAACATTTGTTTGCGACAGCCTCAGCTCTTATCATCTTAGTCTCAAACTCTTGAGCAAATAAATGAATTTTAGAAGATGACCCTTTATCAATAACATAATGATGATGAGAGATATTTTTCATAGATGAAATATAATCTGGTGGATTTTTAATAGAATTATCTGTTTTTGCAGCTAAGGTATGAATTTCATAAGTTTTATCGTTTGCTAGCTTTGGTGCTAAAGATTTAAACTGAGCGGGAAAATTTTGGTGAACAAAAAGTATCGTTTTATTTTTCATCCATTTCACCATTAAAAGCTATATAACCAAACTTTATTAACCAAATAATAATTTTAAAAATATCACTTTCTTCTACTGAAGTCTTATTAATTAAACTTTTGATTGTTAAAAATTTTCCATCTTCAAAAAAATTATAAATAGATACAAAATCATCAAGATGTGGCAAATATTCTTTAGAATAATTAATACTATTTAAGGTAAATAATTCACTAATTGAATATTGATTTATACCAGCTGTTTTAATCAATTTATGATTATTTTTTAATATAGCTGTTGGATAGGATGAAAAAACATTAAACGGATCCATTCTATTACTTGGCAAACTGGGTAAACAAAAATCTTTATAGTTTTTTGACTCTATTAATCTAATTGAATCTAGATCGTCAGCTAATTCTCTATATTTTTTTAATATAATAGGCCAGTCAAAGGAATCATTAATTCTTTGTTTACCAGATTTTCCAAATTCTATTCTTTTTTCTTTATCTTTTATTAAGATTGATAATTTTTCTATGCAATCAGATATATCAATGGCTACACGTTGAACAGACATACCTACATAATGATCATAATTAATTTTATCCATCATATGATCATAAGCTAAATCCTCCCCATAACCATTAGGTAATAATATCGTATTAACTCGATAACCATCAATATTTTGTCTTACGGTCGATTTATATCCATTCCAATCTGAAACTAACACAGCTAATCCAGCTGCCATACCTTCGATTGGGGTTAAGCCAAAAGTTTCTTGAATATTATCACTTAATGAAATAAATATATCACCCGATGATAATGAAATATGCTTATTATTTTGATCTTTACCATCTAGAAAATGAAAATTAACTGAAGGGCATATTTTTTTTCCTTCATTAACAAATGCATCTTTCACAAAATCATTTGCAAACCATCCAGTTTGAATAATATGGATTTTTTGATTATCCTTTAATTCCTTAGAACAATTCTCAAGCGCTAAATACATGGGAAGGTGATGTGCTTTGGCATGAAAGCTTAGGCGGCCAACATAGACTATAACAATATCATTTATACCTATTCCAAGGCTATTTCTAGATTGTATTTTGAAATCATCTGTATATTCAAATTCGTCCTTATCAAGACCAAGTGGTATAATTGGTAATTGAGGATAAACAGGGTTTTTAATAGAAAATTTAGAACTTAACTTATCAAATCGATCTTCTATAACCTTATTAACAGTATCTAAAACACACTCAGATGTACATATTATAGCATCCCATGGCATAACATCGGACATTGCAAGAGATGATAATCCGTTCATTACAGTATGAGATGCCGTTGTATGAGTAATACCAACAACACTATACTGATCATGGCCATGAAAAGAACGTTTAGAGCAAAAGTCAGAAATACCAGGACCAGGAATAAAAATTCCTCCATAGTCCTGAGATTTTTGAGGCTCAGAGAAATTAATAAAATCAATTTCCATCTGATGATCTGATGATATTACAGATTTAACTTTTTCAATAAAAAACTTTCTTTGTTCATCATTTTTAATATAAGCACTTATACGATCAGGTTTATCTTTTATAATTCCTTTTAAAAAAGACCACCCTGCCGCTTGGCGACCCATAATTCTTTGGCCGTTGATATCATAGCCCTCATCCTCATACCATATAGACCATAAAGGATATTTCTTTTTTGAAATTTCACCCATCAGGAACCTTTCTCATACCGTAAATGTGAGGTTAATTCTGCTGTTAATTCATCAGTAGGTTTGTGAGTATTTTTATAAGCAATTAACCATAAAGCAAAAGCAGTTTTCATTTCACCAATACAAAAAGATTTAAAATTAGCATCTTTAATTTGCGTTGAAAGACTCTCGGATGTAAAGCCATTTTTATGAGCCATATAAGTATGCCCGGACGCTAAAGAGTTTCTATGACCATATAAAATATCAAGAGGAAAAATATCACCAGCAGATGATGTGTATAATTTTTTACCTATATTACCCTCACCAATTAAAGCACAAACAGACTTAATATCTGGACAGGTAAGAATTAAAAAACCATCATCTTTTAAAACTCTTCTAAATTCTTGAAGAGTTCCAAATACCTCATGAGGAAATACATGTTCAATATTATGTGATGAATATATTGCATCAAAGCTATTATCTTCAACTATTGACATATCACTCATAGAACAAATTATATCTGGGTTATGAGTTGGATCAATATCAAGGCGAACCTCGTCCCAATTATCAGAATTAAAAGCAGGAGTAGTGTCTTCCTTATATAAAGGCCCACAACCAATATGTAAAAAATTTTTTGCCATTAATATAGTATAAATTAAAGAAAGGAAATTGTGTAA
>CAJWTC010000076.1 GCA_913046795.1 uncultured Flammeovirgaceae bacterium
AGTGTTAAGTAATAATAAGTAACTCCTAACAAAAGCAAAGAGGATATTACAGCTGAAGTAAAAGAAAATTTTTGAAATGCCTTTGCAATCATACTTCAATGTATTAATTTTGTTCAATAAATTTAATCATGGTTAAAGATTTTTTCTACTCTCTTTCTTGGCTTTTCAAAGAAGTTCTTTTCTTCCCCTTTGATCTTCTTCGAACCATTCAACTTGACAGTTGGTATCTTGCAAATATTGTAAGTTGGTCTTTTATATTAATCGGAATAGCAGGTGCTGCTTATTGGCTGAAGAAGTTGAAAGAGTTTGATGACAATGATGAGGAAAACAATGATATTACTTCTCATTCTTTTCTAAAGTAAGTCAAAACCTATGTCCTTTCTGTAATTCATCCCATCAAATTTTATTTTATTAATTTGTTTGTACGAGTTTTTAAGAGCTGATTTAAAATTATTTCCCATTGATGTTATTGCTAAGACTCTCCCACCGCTAGTTATAAATGAATCACTCTTCTTTTTAGTTCCTGCGTGAAACACAGACACTTCAGATAAGTCGTTTAAGCCCTCTATAATTTTTCCTTTCTCATATGACTCTGGATAACCCCCTGAAACTAATATAATTGTTGCGGCATGGTTATCACTAATATTTAATTTTATATCCTTGAATTTGGACGTCCCCATTGAATCAAAAAGTTCAAGTAGATCGTTTTTCAATCTAGGGAATACAACCTCTGTCTCTGGATCTCCCATCCTTACATTATATTCAATAACATATGGCTCATCGTTAACTTTTATTAGTCCAATAAAAACAAAGCCGTTGTACTTCATGTTTTCCTTAACAATACCTTCAATTGTTGGTTTAATTATTTTATTTTGAATCTTAGATAAGAATTTATTATCAAGAAAAGGGACTGGAGAAACAGCACCCATTCCACCAGTGTTTAATCCCTTGTCTCCTTCTCCTATCTTTTTATAGTCTTTAGCAAAAGGTAGAACTTTATAATTTTTACCATCTGTTAATACAAAGCATGAAAGTTCAATACCATCAAGAAATTCCTCTATCACTACTTTAGTAGATGAATTTCCAAATTTTCTATCTAGAATCATATTTCGTAACTCTGATTTTGCCTCGTTTAAATCTTTTAATATTAAAACTCCTTTTCCTGCAGCTAAACCATCTGCCTTTAAGACATATGGAGGGTTCATACTCTCTAAAAAATTGTCTGCCTGATTTATATTGTCGATAGAAAAAGTCTTATGTTTTGCTGTTGGTATATTATACTTTTCCATGAAATCTTTAGCAAAATCTTTACTGCCTTCAAGAAGCCCCGCCTGTTTACTTGGAGCAATAATCTTTATATCCTTGAGTTCAATATTAGATTTAAAGAAGTCATAGATACCATTAACTATTGGATCCTCTGGGCCAACAAACACCAATGAAATTTTATGCTCTAATGTGATTTTCTTAATAAACTGAAAGTCATTTACATCTCCTTGAATATTTTCTGCTAATAACTCGGTTCCCCCATTTCCTGGAAGTGCATAAATTTTTGAACATTTATCGCTTTTTGAAATACTCGTTATTATTGCATGTTCTCGCCCGCCAGAGCCTATAACTAGAATATTCATTGAGTTTTAAATTTGTTAATTGTTTGCTTTATATTTTGGATGTAGTTATTATGGTTTTCCATATTCTTAACATCCTCTAAATTAATCATAAAAAAGTCCTTAAAGTCTACTGTCTTAAAATAATTTTTTAAGCCAGATAATCTCATCTTGTGGTTTGTATGATCTAATCCCTCATCAATAAATATAACCTTCAAACCCATTGCTAAGGCTGGCAAGGCAGCATGAATTCTGGATGTAATTATTATATCACTTTCCGCAATTTTGTTAAGCATCTCTTCTGCCAGAACTATCCCCTCAGAATGAGAATTAATTGAGTTTTTAGTTATTTGAGAATATCTTTTTATTTCAAATTTTTGCTTGTATAAATGTCTATTAAATTTTTGCAGCTTGATTTTATAATTTAAAATTCTTAAAGGGTATTTAATTAAAGACACTAGAAATTTTAATGGAGATTTATAATCTAAATATGGTTTAAGCCTGTCAAAAGCTCCTATTACAATAACACCCCCGGGTGTTTGTCTTTTAAGATATTTTTCTCTTTCTATCCCTAGTGTCACACATGATGAAAAATAGGCGTTGATTCCATTTTTAAGCAATAGGTCCCTTGTATAATAATCTCGACATCCTATTGGTTCATGTTTTTTAAAATACTCGATCGATTGATCGTTAATAAATGTCTTTACTATTGAGGGGTTGATATGAAAAGATATAAATAATGGATTGATACTGTTGTTAGGTGGCCAATTCTTTGGACTCTCCATAAACCAACCATTAATTATTGTTTTTATTGGCGGCCCATTATAATTGTTAAGCTTTTCTCTTTCTAGAATTTTAATGTTTTGCTTATTTAAAATATCAATAACAGCTTTTGTTTGAATATAGTCTCCTATATTTCTGGATTTACTAAAGCCTAATACCCCTATTTCCATTAATCAATATTTTCTTTTATTTTTTCTGTACGCCTTGATATATCAAATTTTGATATTATTCTATTCCTTGCACGTTTTGACTCTTTTTCTCCTAGCTCTGATAACATAAAGTCTTTAACGAGTGCTAAATCTGATTCAGTGTCAAATAAAATTCCTGTATTTCCAATTATATCTGGAATTCCAAAAACTCTTGAGCCAACAGGAAGGCATCCACATAACATGGCTTCACAAACTGAATTTGGTAGTCCCTCTAATCGTGATCCCTGAAAATAAAATTTATGTTTTTGATAAAGGTCTTTCATTTGGGTTTTAGTCTGAACTCCGATTACATCTATATTAGGACTTAAGTCTATGAAATCCTCAATTTGAATTTTTGTTTCGCCAATAATTGTAAAAGAGAACTGTGGAATTAAAGATGCTAACTTGTTGAAGGTCTTTAAACCCTTAATATTTATAACTCTTTCATCTGAAAAAAAGGCAGCTGTCAATACCCCTGTCTTTTCATAGTTCGTGTCATAGTTCCAAAACCTGGTATCATACCCTGTGTTGATTTCTTTAATTATAAGCTTTTTATTATTAAAAAAACTCCTAACTCCTGATACAACATTAA
>CAJWTC010000077.1 GCA_913046795.1 uncultured Flammeovirgaceae bacterium
ATATGTAAGATATGGAGAGGTGGTTGTATAATTAGGGCAACCCTTTTAGAAGAGTTTATGAATGCATTTGGAAGAAACTCAAAACTAGAAAATCTTATTTTTGATAAAGAAATTTCTGATATGATCCGAGAGAACGAATCCTTTGCAAGGAAGGTAAGTGTTTTCTGCATTAATAATAAGATACCAGCGCTAGCTCTAAACTCAACTGTAAGTTACCTTGATGCTATAACTCAAAAGCAGTTGCCTATGAATTTAATTCAGGCACAGAGAGATTGTTTCGGAGAACATACATTCGAGAGATTAGATAAACCAGGCACATTTCATAACGAAAATTGGCAGGCATAAGCTAATTTTTTTTAGTATTCATTTATTTATAATTTTGCTCCGAAATGAGAAACTACATATTAATTTTATTTTTATTAATTCCAACTCTAGGAATATCCAATAATTTTTTAAAATTCAAGACTGACTCAGTCTGGACTTCTCCAGACTCCTATTATCTCTCCAAGGGAAAGATTACTACACTGGTTAACCAGTCACAATATAAAAACTGGGCTGCAGGAGGTATTAATAACCTATCTCTTACCTTAATTCTTGATTATGACTACATACTTAAACAGGGTGATTTTGAGTGGATAAATAGGATTGATGGTGCTTACGGAATCGTGAAAAACCAGAATGAGTCACTAAAAAAAAATGAGGATAGGTTCGAGCTCTATTCTCTTTTGGCACTTAAGAATAAGGGTAGGTGGTCATATTCTGCTCTGTTGAATATTAAATCTCAGTGGGCAAATGGGTACGATTACACACAAGGATTTGCTAATTCTCAGGTAAGGACACTAAAGACTAAGTTTTTATCTCCAGCATACACACAGTTAGGTTTTGGGATGTTCTACAAGAAAGACAATAATTTTTGGTTTAATTACGCCTTGCTATCTGCTAGATATATAATGGTTAATCCAGTTTTTACAGAGTCTTTAGCTGATGGAGATAATTATTTTGGAGTTGATAAAGGAAAGACAGGTAGGTTTGAGGCAGGAGGTATCTTTTCTGCATACTACAAGACAGAAATAATGAAAAATATGTTTTTTGAAAATAAGCTAAACTTGTTCCAAAACTATCTTGAAGACCCACTGAATATAGACATTGATTATATTATAAGTCTAGAGTTCACTATCAATAAATTTTTATCCACAAATATCCTTGTCCAGTTACTATATGATGATAATGCAGCACCTGAGATTCAACTCAAGGAAGTATTTGGGATAAGTTTTAATGTAAATTTCTAAGTATAACGAATGCTTATCACATTATTTCTTAAATTATTTTTAATATCATTTCTTCAGAGTCCAGTTTCTATTTTTAATGGCAGTGACCTAGATGGATGGAAAGTTTATGGAACTGAGTTATGGTACGTTAGTGATGGAGATTTAGTCTGTGAAAGTGGTCCAGACAAAGAGTATGGTTATTTGGCAACGGAGAAGTATTATAAGAATTTTATTTTAACATTAAATTTCTTACAGGAGTCTGATGGAAACAGCGGTGTTTTTTTTAGATCCAAAATTGAAGGTACTAAAATATCTGGCTGGCAAGTTGAAGTGGCTCCCCCAGGCCTTCATAGTGGTGGTATTTATGAGTCTTACGGAAGGGGATGGTTAATTAAACCTGATAAGTCTAAGGATGATGTAGTCATTATGAACCAGTGGAATTCTCTTAAAGTTAAGGTGTTAGATGGAGAAGTTACAACATGGATAAATGGAACTAAAATGATTTATTTACTTGATAAAAAGATATCTGATTCTGAGGGTTCAATTGCACTTCAAATTCATGACGGTGGTGGGATTAAAGTGCGTTGGAGAGACATCAATGTGGTTGAATTATAATTAATTTATATGCATTCACACTGTTCTGTCTTTATCTGATCAAGAAATATACAAGCTCCCTGATTTAGTAAGTCTAATGTGAAAGGATATTCATTCTTTGAAGTCTCATCAAACGGTATTACTTTGTTTGTTTTATATCTTGTGTTTGCATCTATGATCACATAAATTCCATTTAAGTTAATGTTTTTAAACTTTAAGAAATGGTAATCATTCATTAGGGAGTCTCTCTTGTCTATATCGGGTGTATATCCGTAATTTAAAGTGATAGTTGCGTAATCTTGGAACATGTCGTAATTCATTACTTTTTCGTTGATATAATCACAGTCTTTGAAATCTGATGGTATGGCACCACTCTCATTTATTTTATCGCATGCACAAATACATAATAAGAAAATAAACCTAAGAGATATATTCATTTATATTTCAATTTGAAGTAGAGAATAACAATAGCACATGATCCAACAAAGAAGTTTGCACTTATTACAGCTATATCCTGTTTGTTGAAAGCATATACAAGCCATACTACATTGCTCAATAAAATGATAAGGATCATTGACATGGAAAGCTCTTTAGCAGATTTAAGTTTCCAAGTTCTGTAGACCTGTGGGAAGAAAGTAATCCCTGAAAGGAAGGCTCCAAATAGCCCAATTATATCAATAAATTTCATTAATTAATCTTTGTGGATATAATACGACTCGTAAGATTTTTTGTTGAGTGCGTCTCTCCAAATAATTTCAAGTTTATAACGTTTTATGACGTGTGTCTTTCTCTCAATAAACTCTTTTATTAGATTACATTTGATCATAACTTAAACGTAAGTTATTGGTCTTATAAATCAAAATAAAACTTGCTAAAAGTACTTTAAAATGAGAAAAATTGATACAATTAATATGACTGCTATCCTAAATATTAATCTAAATTTTTGAGGTAAAAAGTGTCGAATCATCTAGTCAAAATAAAAAGGATCCGTATAAAAGAAATAATCACATTCCTCTTTTGTGTGGGTTCTCTCATGGATAACTTCAAATACCCTTTTTGGGTAGTTATCTCTATCTAAGGAATTGCCCTCATCAGAAGATCTGTTCATATTACTTTACTTTCCGTTTTGAACTGGTTCAGTATCGGGCATTAGTTTATTTAGTACAGTATAAACTGGGCAAAATTTAGTTAAAGGACTTATTATTTGTAGAACAGCTACACCTACTGCTACCCAAATCCACTCAACATTAAATTGATCTGCTAGGGCTATTGAGCCTAGGTAAAGTAGTCCCACAAT
>CAJWTC010000078.1 GCA_913046795.1 uncultured Flammeovirgaceae bacterium
ATCTACAGAGGATATTATTGATAATTGGTTAATTTCTTCTCCTGATCCTAATGTTTCAATCGGACGTAAACTTAATCCAATTAAAATTGAAATGGTTATTAGAGGTTACTTGAGTGGTCATTCTGAAAGAGTTTACAAATCAGGTAAAAGAAGTATATGTGGTGTTAAATTAGAAAATGGCCTTGTTTCAAATCAAAAATTTAACAAACCTATCATCACTCCCAGTACCAAAGCTGATTTTGGCCATGATGAAGATATCTCTAAAGCTGATATAATAAACCAAAAAATATTATCAATTGATCAGTATGAAGAAATTGAGCATATAACACATAAGTTATTTGAAAGAGGAACTGAAATTGCAAAGAAAAGAGGGTTGATATTGGTTGACACCAAATATGAATTTGGATATGACAGTAATAACAAATTATATCTTATAGATGAAATTCATACCCCTGACTCCTCAAGATATTTTTATATTGATGGTTATAAAGAATCTGTCCAGAATGGTATACCTCCGAAACAACTTTCTAAAGAATTTTTTAGACAGTGGCTAATTAATCATAATTTTCAGGGAAAAGAAAATCAACCCTTACCAAATATATCTAAGGAAATTATTAATGATGTCTCTAATAGATATATTGAATTATTTAATTTATTATCTGAAAGCACTTTTGAACCTAGAAAATCTTATAATATTTTAAAAGATTTAGAGTCTAATATTATTGAATATTTGTCTATTTAAATTCTGAGGAAAGAATACTCTCAAAACATTAAACCTTTTATATAACTAGTTAATTTGACATTCTCATTATATATTTTTTAATAAAGTTTTTGTTTTCTTTTTATATTGACTTTATTTATTTATGATTTTTGAGGATTAAAAATTATCAGTTAAAATTCCCAAGTAAGTTTGAATTCCACTAATATAATTTTCAATTTTGATATTTTCATTTGGGCTGTGCTGATTATTATCTTGATTTACTGTGGGAACTGTTACAGCAGGGATACCCAAAGTATTTACAAATGGTGATATTGGCACTGATCCACCGCTAGTTCTCTTTTTTACTGGGCTTGTATTAAATGTTTTATTTAATGATTCTACCAACCATTTACCGATATCAGAATCTATGTCTGTTCTAAATGCATCATAATCAAAAGTTGATATAAATGTCACAATTTTATTATATTTTAACCTTTCTTCTTTTGTAGGTCTACGGTCCAATATAACATATCCTAACTCTTTAATGTGCTCTTTAATAAGATTATGAAGTCTTATAGGGTCAGATTCTAATACAAGTCTTACGTCAATCTCAGCAATACATTCAGATGGAACGATTGTTCTTACTTCCTCTCTAACCCACCCAGATTCAATACCCCTGACATTTAAAGATGGATACTGAATTGATTCTTGATAATTTGTGCCAACATTATCAAAAGTTTTAAACTGCATATCTTCCATCATCTTCTTCTCATTATCAGGAACTCCAGCTAATATTGCCTGAGTTTTTTCATCAATCGTTATTCCATCATAAAAACCTTCTATTGTAACTCTTCCGTTTTTATCCTTCATTGATGAGAGAATCTCAGACATTCTAAATACAGGGTTTGGAGCATAATTACCAAAATGTCCACTATGTTGAGGAACAATAGGTCCATAAGTAATTAATCTAATATCAGATATTCCTCTTGCACCAAAAGTTAATGTAGGTAGATTAGATGGATGTTTAGGTCCGTCAAAAATTAGTAATGCGTCACTCTTTAATTTGGAAGAGTATTTTTTGACTGCATCTGCTAGATTTGGTGAACTAATCTCTTCTTCAAAATCCATAATCACTTTAACATTAAATTTTAACTCGAGATCATTTCTCTTCATAATCTCAAAGGCATTTAAAATCATCATAACTGGTCCTTTGGCATCAGATGAAGATCTTGCAAAAATTCTTAAGTCTCTTGCTATAATATCTTTCAAGGTAATATCGTCTAGTGTATTCCAATTAATTATTTCATATTTATTATTAATTTTTTCCTTTAATACTGCTTTGTATGGATCTTCTTGATCCCATTTTGATCTATCAACTGGTTGCCCATCAAATTGAAGGTATATTAAAATAGTATTAGCTTTTTCAGAAATAATCTTGGAGGCCAATAAAAGAGGTAATTCGGGCGTTTCAAGTCTTTCAACCTCAAAACCATACTTTTCAAAATTATCTACACCCCATTTTATAAGAGGTTCCATTTCCGTTTTATAGTTAGCATCATTTTTAATTGACAGAAAGTCTTTAAAGTTATTAATGCTTTCAATTCCCATGTTAAAAGATTGATTTTTATAATTTATTTGTGATAGTAGAGATGTACTATTTATAACTATCAATATTGAAATAACTATTTTTTTCATTTTTTATAAAATTTTATTAATGTTTACTTTTATGTTTCCACTCATATTTATTTTTTTAGCATCAGAATATTTTTTCAACCATGTAATCTGTCTTTTTGCATAGTTTCTGGTATTCTGTTTTATTTTTTCAACTGCTTGAGTGTATGTTATTTTATCATCAAAATAGTTAAAAAATTCCTTGTAACCAACTGTATTCAAGGTATTTAATTCCTTAAAATCTTTTAATTTAAAAGCTTCGTCTTCTAAACCTTCTTTTATCATTATATCTACTCTATTATTGATTCTTTTGTATAGTTTTTCTCTATCAGTTTCAATAATTAGTACATGACTTTTAAAGATTCTCTGTTTTTCTTTTTTAGTCCTTAGAGATGAGAATTTTTTACCTGTTAATTCAATTACCTCTAAAGCTCTAATTATTCTATTAAAATTACTTAAGTCAACTTCTGCATAATATTCAGGATCAAGTTTTTTAAGTTTGTTTTGAACAACTTCTAAACCTCCTGATTTGAAATCAGCAATAATATTATTTCTTATATTCAATGGTATATCTGGAAAATCATCAATACCATACAAAATTGAATCAGCATATAATCCAGATCCTCCAACTAAGATTAGATTATCTTTCTCCTTAAATAAATTATTTATTACTGTGATTGCATCTTTTTCATATTTACCAACATTATAAACATCATGAATGCTTTTATGGTGAATAAAATGATGTTTTACTTCTT
>CAJWTC010000079.1 GCA_913046795.1 uncultured Flammeovirgaceae bacterium
TTTTAAAGTAATCCATTTTTCAAGAAGTGTATCATAATGTTCAATTTCTCCTTTTAGAACAAAACTACATATCTCAAACCCTCTATGAGGATGAAGACCAATAGTACTGTCATTACCTGGAGCCCAGGCGTGAGCCCAATAAAAAAGATTAGAGTAAGGGCTTAACTGACCACCATCTTGAGGGAAACCAATTGGTTTTTTTTCTAGAATTTGACCATTATTAAAATTGCCATTAGCTTGATTTTCTTTAGTGAATACTTTGATTGGCATGTGATAGTTTTAAGAAAACTAAATTAAAATATTTTAGTTGTATTATCATCAATCAGTTTAATGAAATTTTAGATTCTAAAATATTAAACTTTATTTTTAACCATATACAACGCTACCACTAGCAGCAGCATCTTCAGCTTGTTGAATTATTCTCATTAAAAAAAGAGAATAAACTATTACATGCGGCCCCCCTCTATTTTCATCAAGAACTTCTACAGAAATATCTTCCGTGTATCTTATCCAAGAATGTTTAAGCCACTTGTAATCAATTTTTAATATTTCACTATTGCTATATAAGACAGTATAAATTCTGGCAGAACTCCATATACTTTTTGTAGTTTTTGTAACAGAGTACTCTTCTTTAATTCTGTCATTTTCCAGTATTTGAATAAAATAACCTTTTAAAGATTTAGCTATTATTTTAGCTACTTCAACTCCCCCTGCAGTTACCCTATATTGACTTTTCCAAAAACTTATTTTTTGAATTTCATAGGTTTTATTGTTATAGAAAAAAATAATTTTAGAAGAGAACCAACTAGGCCTTGAACCTTTAATTATAGGCATATTATTTTCTAGAATTTGAAAATCTTTTTTACCCATTTGATATCTAACTTTGTAATTCATTCTGATATTTTAAATTCTGTTATATAATATCCAATTTCTTCATCTGCTATCATTGTAGACATATCAAACCAGATATAATTTGGAAATCCATATTCTTTATTATATTCAATATCATAAAATTCGGGTTCTTTATCAAGTTTTGAATCTATAAATTGAAATATTTCGTTAATTGAATAGAAAGACTCAAATCCTATTGTTTGACTAGGATTAAATCCATTAATTGTCTTTATTATATCATTTTCAACAACAATAGTTTTAGGTAAAACAAAATCCTCAGGAAAACAATAACATGAAATCTGCTGAGTCATTGTGTAATTTGATATGTTTAAAGATTTCCAAAGCTCTCTCTCTGAAAGTAATTCTTGTTTAGAACATGAAAAAAAAAGAAATATTATAATTAATACAAATATAAATCTAGTGGTCATCTTTTACCTTCACATAATTAGAAGACTTTTGCTTGAAATTATTAAATCTAGGGATTGAAACATTTTGAATATAAGGACTATATGGGTTTTTCTTTTCATAATCTTGATGATAATCTTCTGCATAATAGAATTTATCTATTTTCTTTATTTCTGTAATAATGTTTTTCCCAAAAATTGAACTAGTAGATAAAAAATCAATATAATTTTTAATTTTTTTTTGTTCGTCTTCATTATTGAAGAAAGCTATAGATCTATATTGTGTTCCATAGTCAGGGCCCTGTCTATTTGGAGTTGTTGGATTATGAGAATCAAAAAAAACTTTTAAAAGTGTGTCAAATGAAATTACAGAACTATCATAAATAATTTCAATAGCTTCTGCATGACCAGTTTTACCTGACATAACTTGGTAGTAGTTTGGGTTTAAAGAAGATCCTCCGGCATAGCCTGAATACACTTCTTTCACACCGTCTAAGCTTTCATATATAGTCTCAACACACCAAAAACAGCCTGATGCAAAATATGCTTTACTCATACCTTGTAAATCCTGATTGTTAATGGAAAATACTGGCTCTGGATTATCAATAGGTTTAGATGAACTAATATCACATGATAAACTGAAAACAAAAATGGAGAAAAAATATTTTTTCATAGATGATTTAAAATATTAAACAAATATAATATTAAGTGATTTTAAGAATCAGTTTTTGGAGATTAATTTAAAAAATTATTGATTCTTTCAATATCATCCTTATAGGTCATATCTGGAACATGTTCACATAAAGGAAAAGTTATAATAGATTCCTTATCATCTAAAATCATATTTTGAAGAGCAGAGGGAAGTTCCTTTTCTCCTCTTACCTTATTAATAGGACAGTCTTTTAAGTATTTATATACTTTACTTCCTATAAAAGAGAATATATTCATACTTACATATTTTTTTTGATTACTAGTTCTAATAATTTCAATATCTGGCTTTTCAATAATTTCTGAAAGAAAATTATTTTCAATTTTTAAAATAGAGAAAGATGATAGTCTGTCCTTTGAGAAATCTAAACAATCATAATCATATGCTATCATTGAGTTATAGTTATTTTCTCTCTTTAGAATTTCCATTGCATTTACTGAATATAAATTATCACAATTACATACTAAAAATCTAGTTTTCATTAACTCTTTATATTGATTCATCGTCTGAAAAATTGCATCTGAAGTACCAGATGGTTTTACCTGTCCATAAAAGTCTTGAAAAGCAAATTTTATATTTATACCTAATTTATTTTCAATAGATTTAAGATATTCCTGAAAGTTTTTAGAGTCATTAGAAATTATTATATAAAAGTTTTTTATCTCGGCATTAATAGCATTATTTATAAGATAGTATATTAAGGGTTCCATCCCCTCTCCTACTTGAATATATCCTTTTACCCTGTTATTAGATTGATCTAACTGAGTCTTAGACATATTATGACTGCTAAATGATTTCTTCATTCTAGATGAAACTCCTGCTGCCATTATTATCAAGGGAATATTACTCATTTAAAAAAGTTTTTGGTGAGGAGCCTTTATTAGCTATAAAAGCCTCCTTAACTCCAATTTTATTAAACTCTTCAATTATCTTATGAGAAATATTTTTATCATTAGACAAACAGACTATTGAACCTCCACCTCCACTCCC
>CAJWTC010000080.1 GCA_913046795.1 uncultured Flammeovirgaceae bacterium
AAAGTGAGGTATATTCTAGTGTATACTCTAAGCTTGGTGCTTAAGAGTACAAATAAACAAAAATTAAACTTATAAAAAGTATGGATAAAATCAAAAGTTCCCTGTTAATTATTCTCTTAACGATATTTAACAACAATGTTTTTTCAATGCCGGATGTAAGTCGTGCATTGTCCGATGTTGAATTTCAAAGTGATGCTCTAACAAAAACAAAACTAGATATTTATAAGGGTAAAATAATAGTACTTTTTTTTGGATACACAAATTGTCCTGATATATGCCCAACAGCTTTGTTAGATATTTCTAAGTCACTGAAAGAATTAGGACAAGATTCGAATAAGGTTCAAGCGGTATTTGTTAGTGTAGACCCAGAGAGGGACACACCTGAACATCTGAATAATTATGTGAAATACTTTGATGATCGTATTGTGGGCTTATCATCCGATAAAGAAAATATCGATAAGCTTCATAAATACTTTAGAACTAAATATGAATTATTAAATTCTAAAGAAGAGAATTATCTTGTGGAGCATAGTTCTAATTTATACATAATAAACGAGAATATGATTGTTGAAAGGATTATAGCTAATGGGTTGCCTAGCACTGAGATTACCAAGGCTATAAAAAAATTAATTAATCGTATTTAATATATTTAAACCTTGGATCTTCTGGAGTACCTTCTAAAGTATTGTCCTCGGTAGATGGGTTCCACTGCACAACACTTTCAATTTTTTCTGCTAAAGAAAAATCTTTCTGTGTAATTCCTTTGGCTGCATGGTTTTGAAGTTTAACAATGACAAAAGCGTATGATGCAGAAATATCTGGATGATGCCAAGCTGCCTCGGCCAAGTGTCCAATAGTATTTATAACCATTAGAGTACCTTTCCATCCACTAGTTTTATATTTTCTCCTAATCCAACCATTCTCAAAATACCAGTTTGGTAAGTTATTTTTTAAATAACCCTCTATCTCTTCCACGGTATATGTTTTCTCATCTGTCATCGATTTTTTACTCCCAACGTATTTACCATATAAATACACGGCTTGATTAGTGTTATAAAGAACTTATAATGACATAAGCCATGTGAATAACTGTCTCTAGGATAACATATAATGGAAATAAAAAGTAAACTCAAAAAGAACAAGAAACTTCGCCAAAGAGGAAGAAAAGTTAATTTTGAGATTAGAGATGAATTAATCAATCTATTAAAGGTGAATAGCTACAGGAGAGATCACTTAATAGAATATTTGCATGTAATCCAAGATAACAAAGGTCATATTAATGAAGATTTCATGGCGGCACTGGCCGATCTTATGGAAATATCACAAACCGAAGTCTATGAAGTAGCTACCTTCTATCACCATTTCGACATAATAAAGAGTGATCAAAAAAAACCTCCTGCCCTAACTGTGAGAGTTTGTGATTCTGTAACTTGTGAAATTAATGGAGCAAACGAGTTAGCGCAGAATTTAGATGATTATTTCAAAGGCACCATAAGAATTCAAAAAGTTCCATGCATTGGACGATGTCAAAATGCACCGGTAGCAGTAGTAAAATTTAATCCTATTGACAATGCTACTCTTAAAAATGTAAAGCAAGCTGTAGATGCAAGAGATTATCTTCCGTCCATTCCTAATTATATAGACATGGAAGAATACATCAGAAGAGACGGATATAAGTTATTTGAAAAAGTAAAGAATGATGATGCTGAAAAAGAGAGAGTGCTTAAAGAGCTTGAAAATTCTAATTTGAGAGGGTTAGGTGGAGCAGGGTTTCCTGCCGGCAAGAAGTGGCGCATTCTCAAGGAACAAAATGCTCCTAGATTATTAGCGGTAAACATTGATGAAGGAGAGCCTGGGACTTTTAAAGATAGACATTATCTGGAGAGCGATCCACATAGATTTTTTGAGGGAATGCTGATTGCCTGCGAGGTTGTAGGAATTGATAAAATTTACATCTATCTTAGAGATGAGTATGCCGCCGTCAGAAAAATTATGGCAGATGAACTAAAAAAAATTATATCAAAATATAAAAACTCTATCCCACAAATTGAACTCAGGAGAGGTGCAGGCGCGTATATTTGCGGAGAAGAATCAGCGATGATTGAGTCTATAGAAGGTAAAAAAGGTATGCCAAGGTTAAGGCCTCCATTTGTAGCTCAAGTCGGTTTATTTGGAAGACCAACACTAGAACATAATATGGAGACTCTTTACTGGGTCAGGGATATTTCAGAAAAAGGGGCTAGCTGGTTCACTTCACATGGTCGTAATGGCAGAAAAGGGCTGCGCTCCTTCTCTGTTAGCGGAAGGGTTAATAAACCCGGAGTTCATTTGGCACCCGCTGGAATCACGGTAAAAGAACTTATAGATGAATTTGCTGGTGGGATGATAGATGGTCATAAGTTTCATGCTTATTTCCCTGGTGGGGCTTCAGGAGGTATATTACCTTCTCATATGAGTGCTATACCTCTAGATTTTGATACATTACAAGATTATGGTTGTTTCATTGGTTCAGC
>CAJWTC010000081.1 GCA_913046795.1 uncultured Flammeovirgaceae bacterium
GTCATAATTGCTTGTTCACTAGTTCCCCACCTAATTCCTGCGAATCTAAGATTAGTTCTAGCTAGCTCTTCTGCCTCTGAGATGATAAATGGGCTAGGAAGTGTGTAGACGATATCTCTGTATTCAGTATTAACTTTAGGGTCTCCACCATCATTTGCCATAACCCAATATAATTCACTTGGTCTGTCATCTCTCCAAGAAACAGACCTTATCCCAACCCTCGTAGCATCAAATCCTTTTGGTCTTACCTCATCAAGGGGTATGTCAGCTATTACACTAATAGAACCATCAGATATATTTAGAGTAGCTACTTCAAAAGGAAATCTATAATATGGTACTAGGTATGAGAAAGGCTTTTTAATTTTCTCAATTAAAAGAAAGTTTTGGTCTGGTGATAAATCATAATCTTTAATCAAATCATCTTCTAATATCTGAGAAGACTCACCGTCCAAAGATATTTTATGAAGATTAACACAGGCATAGTGTTCAAATAATATTTCATCATTTTTATTCTTTATTAAGTCTTGGTAAGTCCTTGATGGAGCATTCTGATTTGTAGTCTCTTGAATTATAGGACCTGTAGGAACAGAACTTATATTAGGACTGATAGCACCGCATTTGAAGGTAATCAATAGATGATTACTAGAATTAAACCACTGGAATGGTGAGTTTAGGATATCATTTATATATCTATCTGTAACCTTATATGATTCTCTTTTATCTACATCAAGGATCCATAACTCGACACCATCAGAAGTAGTGTTGGTATAAGCTATTTTTTTTTCGTCAGGAGACCACTGAAAAAAAGAAAACTTTCCTTT
The DNA here is from genome assembly GCA_913046795.1 of uncultured Flammeovirgaceae bacterium. Classification (GTDB taxonomy): domain Bacteria; phylum Bacteroidota; class Bacteroidia; order Cytophagales; family MED-G16; genus MED-G16. The sequence continues at coordinate 822 of CAJWTC010000081.1, forward strand.
TGAAGGGTAATTAACAATATATTCCACTCCAGTTTTAGTATTTAGAAGTGTAAATGATTTGTAATACCTCATCCTTGATGAAGTGTATCTCACAGGATCTAACCTTGTGCCAGCTATTCTTAACTCATCTTTGGCCAGATCTTCAATGGATTGGTAACCATCTCTCCTTAGTACTAACCCCACACTCCCATTCTCATTAAAACTTATGGTTGGTTGAGGATCAGCATCAATTAAAGAAGTTATAACATCAGGTGGTATTTTATAATCTTGAGCAAAGACAGGAAAATACATTAGCAATAAAAAAACATATCTTTTCATATTACTAATGTATTAAGAAGTAAATAAAAATTTAAAAGTTATTACCTTAAAGTTCTATCTGATTTTTTTTGACCATTCAGCTATTGACTCGTTATTCATCTTCACGTAATCCTGATTATCTGCCTGTATTGATAATCTTAAAGATCTCCTAGATACATTAACTGCACCCTCAAAATCGTTATTAGCTGCTAGAATTAGAGCATATTGTCTCAAATGAAAAAATCTTGGCTCCTCAGTCATCTCAACAAATTTTTTCATCCAAACTAATGCCTTATCCATCTTCATATTTTCTTCTCTGTAATAAACTGCAGCAGAATAATAGTCTGAGGCTTTAGGTTTAGGACCATCAAGGACAGAAACTATACTTTTCTCAACCATCTCTCTTGTTGGTACATCTATCTTAATTTTTACAACTGTATCATCCCATCCTATGTTTAGATGACAATCGTTATTTGTGACATTACCAACCCATATTGAAAATGTTTCCATTGAACCTCCATCAGTTGATACATTTGAATCAAAATTTGATCTAAATATAACTTTAGACTCATCCCAATCTCTAGGCACACTCCATAGTTCAGTCTGATTATATAACATAACCTCCCAAGAATCTTCATTTGGTATTGTAAATAGAGAATATGTTCCAGCACTGACTTTTGAATCAGCTATCTGAACATCAGTCGAAAAAGTTATCTCCGTACCACTATTGGCGCCTGTTCTCCATATTTTTCCATAAGGTACAAGGTTACCAAATACAACCCTTTCTCTTTTGGATGGTCTGTTATAATTTATCTCAATATCTGTAAGGCCAACAGTCTGTTTTAAGTTAGATGCTGGACTTATTCTTGGTGTCTGAATTTGTGAAAATGATACATTAAAAAATAATAGAAATAATATAGTAAGTACTGGTCTCATAAAATTGTTTTTTTGTTAAAGCTAATTTAAATAAATGATTTAAAAACTAGAAATCTATTCTAAAATTTAACACCACGGAAATGATATTATTTAGTATAATATTTTACCTCCTAATTATAATTTTAACCTTACTGTTCTTTTTATCTGATAAAATCTTGAGAATATAAATACCCTCATTAAGATTTGATACATTAACATCTAAAACATCTGGTAACTTAGTATAGGATATCGGTCTAATTACTCTCCCAAAAATATCAATGAAATAAAGATCTTTAACATCTAATTGAATGTCAAAAGTTACTCTTAGATTATTCTCAGTAGGAATAGGATAAATATTTTTTATGAAATTAATATTTTCAATGAATAGTGGCTCAGGATCTTCACATACATCTCCTACACCATCTTCGTCGGTATCAAGCTGGTCAGCATTAGCTATAAGTGGACAGTTATCTTCT
>CAJWTC010000082.1 GCA_913046795.1 uncultured Flammeovirgaceae bacterium
TAATGATGTAAGTAAAAGACTTAAAAGGAAATTGACTGACAGTGAAGTTTTTGGTTTTTCTCAAGTAAATTCTGAACACTGTAGACATAAAATATTTAATGGAAAATTTATAATAGATGAGAAAGAGATGGATTCCTCATTGTTTGATATGATAAAGTTAACCTCTAAAAAAAATCCAAAAAACATAATTTCAGCATATAAAGACAACGTTGCATTCATTAAAGGACCAAATGTTGAGATCTTCACAACAGAATCAAAGGATAAAGCAGATTATTATATAACTAAAAGCATTAATTCATCGATTTCATTGAAAGCAGAAACCCATAACTTTCCGACAACCGTTGAACCTTTTAGCGGTGCTGCAACAGGATCAGGAGGTGAGATAAGAGATAGAATGGCAGGAGGTCAGTCTAGTTTTCCTTTAGCTGGTACAGCAGTTTACATGACATCCTATCCCAGACTATCAAAAAACAGAAATTGGGAAAAAAATCAAATTGAAAAGAAGTGGTTATACCAGAATCCAAAAGATATTTTGATTAGAGCATCAAACGGAGCAAGCGACTACGGAAATAAATTTGGTCAGCCTCTTATCTGTGGGAGTGTACTAACTTTTGAACACACTGAAGCTGAAAGAAATCTTGGATATGATAAAGTTATAATGCTAGCTGGGGGTATTGGATACGGTAAAGAAAATGAAACATTAAAAAAAGATATAAAAGAAGGTGACTATGTTGTAGTTCTCGGCGGAGATAATTACCGCATTGGGATGGGAGGCGGGGCAGTATCCTCAGTAGATACTGGAGTACTAAAAAATAATATAGAATTAAATGCTGTTCAAAGGTCAAACCCTGAAATGCAGAAAAGAGTTTGTAATGTTATAAGAGCTTTAGCAGAAGAAAATAAAAATCCAATTCTATCAATTCATGATCATGGTGCTGGTGGTCATCTGAATTGCCTATCGGAGCTGTTAGAAGATACAGGAGGAGAAATAATTATTGATAAGTTACCTCTTGGAGACCCCACTCTCTCCGAAAAAGAGATTATTGGAAATGAGTCTCAGGAAAGAATGGGGCTAGTTATTAAAAAATCAGACTATGAAAAAATTAAAAAAATAGCAGATAGGGAAAGAGCACCAATATATCATGTTGGTGAAGTGAAGGAAGATAAAAAATTAATTTTTAAAGGGAAGAATAAGATAGATCCAATAAATCTCAATTTAAATGATTTTTTTGGCTCATCACCTAAAACAATAATTGAGGATCAATCTCAAGAATCAAAATTCAGAAAACCTAAATACTATCCAAACTTACTAATCAAATATTTAGAGAATGTGCTCTCACTTGAGTCGGTATCATGTAAAGACTGGTTGACCAATAAAGTCGATAGATGTGTGACAGGGAGAGTTGCCACTCAACAGACAGTAGGTGAAATACAGCTACCACTTAACAACCTTGGCGTTATGGCACTAGACTTTATTTCGAATAAGGGTATAGCCACATCGATTGGATTCTCTCCTATCGTTTCACTAGTTAATGAAAAAATTGGAGCAGAGTATTCTATTCTTAAATCTTTATCAAACATTATTTGGGCTCCAATAAAAAATGGGATTGAAAATATATCCCTTAGCGCAAACTGGATGTGGCCAGCTAATAATAGTGGAGAAAATGCTAGACTATATAATGCTGTAAAATCTGTAAGTGATTATGCTATTAGTCTGGGAATTAATATTCCTACCGGAAAAGATTCTCTTTCTATGACCCAAAAGTATCCTGACGGAACAAAAGTTTTGTCTCCTGGAACCGTTATAATTTCGGCTGCAGCTGAGACATCAGATATAAGAAAAGTAATTAAACCAGCTGCTATTAAAAATATAAATTCAGAACTGGTATTTATTAACTTTTGTGAGGGAACAAACCTCAGTGGCTCATCATTTTACCAAACACTTTCTCACCTTGGGATAGATGTGACAAAGACAAAAGATGGTGAGGAAATTAAAAAAATATTTGAGACAATTCAAGAAATGATAATTTCAAATCAGATTATGTCCGGCCACGATATCTCTTCAGGTGGATTTGTTACATCAATTCTTGAAATGAATTTCCCTAATAACTCTCATGGAATGGAACTTAATCTTGACAGTTTCAGAGAAGATGATATAATTAAGATTTTATTTAATGAGTCTCCAGGTATTATAATCCAGACAGATAATGATGGTATAAATAACCTTAAGGATAATAAAATTGAATATGTGTGTTTGGGAAAAATTATTGAGGAAAGAAAATTAAAAATCAATCACAACTCTAAATCTATAGAATTAGATATCGACTACCTTAGAGATGTGTGGTACAAAACATCGCACCTACTTGATATAGAGCAGAC
>CAJWTC010000083.1 GCA_913046795.1 uncultured Flammeovirgaceae bacterium
CACCAGATGAAGGAATTATTATTGAAGATAAAACAAATCCAGAAAAAAATATTTCACACGAATTTAGGAGTATTGATATATTCAAAGCATCTGACACTATGGTAGATTCCTTGACTCAACTTATAGCAAGAAAGAGAGCTAAAAATATCAATTAAATATTAATTTTTATTGGAATATAATTTTAAATGATTTTAGGTACAGCCTTTCTAATATTTCTTTACATAATTCTTAAATATGTTCTTTCTTGGATAACATATTACAATAATTTAGATTATAGGTTAGGAGAGAGTACCTGGAGATTTAGTTATGATTACCCAGTGCTTGGAGAAAGAGATATATCTGATTTAGATGATAAAGAATTTGTAAGACTTAGAAGAAAAAAGAATAAGATTGTTTTACTTATGTATTCATTAGTATTTATAATGTTTATTTCTTCATTGTCATTATTAAGTAAATTTTTATTATTTTTTTTTGATTAATTTTTTAATTGTTTTTTATTTTTAAGATATAGAAAAAAAGCCACCAATTCATATCCAACAGAAAATAAATTAAAAATAATTGGTAATTTGAAAAAATTATATAGAAATTTATACTTAGGGATTTTTTTCCATAAAATAAGAAATGCCTCCGCACCTTGAGTTATTTTTTCGCCCTCCTTTACATGAAGTCTTCTTAATAATTCCTTACTATTTTTAGATGTCTCTTTTTCAGCAAGGTTATTGTTTGTTATATCTACCCAGTCAATTTCTTGAATCTTCTCTTTCTTATACAAGTCAATTTCAGCTTTACAAATTTTACAGGAATTGTTGAAATAAACTTTCATAATTACAAGAAAATTACTATTAAATTTAAGTTGTGTACATGCGTGAAATACTCTAGTTGAAAATTATCGCAAACAGCCTATGTAATAGTCATCATGAGTGATTTCTTTAAAAATTCTGATCTATCTAGAAATGAGGCTGATAATATAATTTCTGATACATTGAAAAAATGTGATGATGGTGAATTATATTTAGAAAACTCTAAATCAGAGTCAATATTATTAGATGACAATAAGATAAAAAATTCAAGTTATAATTCAGATTTAGGTTTTGGATTTAGAGCTGTTTCAGGCGAAATAGTTGCTTATTCTCATTCAAATGAAATATCTAAGAATTCTTTAAAACAATCAGCAGATAATTTAAAGTCGACACTCAAAACTACCAAGGGCATTTACAATCACTCTATACCTAAATCAAATAAAAAATATTATGCAAATATTAATCCAATCGAACAAAAAACACTAAATGAAAAAATTGGAATATTGAATCAAGTTAATGAGTATCTTAGATCTAAAAACGACAATGTCGAACAAGTTACTGCTAACTTTAGTGGAGAACAAAAATCTATTGAGATAATTAGATCTGGTGGAGAAACATTAACTGACATACGTCCATTAGTTAGGTTTAATGTATCAGTTATGCTTGAAAAAAATGGAAGAAAAGAAACAGGTGTTTATGGAATTGGTGGAAGACAATCATATGAAACTTATTTAAAGGAAGATAATTGGAAAAATGTGTGTGATGAAGCTTTAAGGATAGCTTCTGTAAACTTAGAGAGTAAACCAGCGCCTGCTGGAGAGATGAAAGTTGTATTAGGTCCAGGTTGGCCAGCAATTTTAATTCATGAGGCGATAGGGCATGGTTTAGAAGGTGATTTCAATAGAAAAAAAACTTCTGCATTTCATGATCTAATGGGCCAAAAGGTTGCAAGTGAAGGCGTAACCATAGTTGATGATGGAACTATAGATAATAGAAGAGGAAGTCTAACAATCGACGATGAGGGAACTCCTACTGAAAAAACTGTATTAATTGAAAATGGAATTTTAAAAAACTTTATGCAAGACAGATTGAATGCACGTTTAATGAATACAAGATCAACTGGTAGCGGTAGAAGAGAAAATTTTAGACACGTAGTTTTGCCTAGAATGAGAAATACTATGATGTTAAGTGGCAAGCAAACACAAGACGAAATGATTAAATCTGTTGATAAAGGTATTTTTGCTGTCAGCTTTGGTGGGGGACAAGTTGATATTACTTCTGGGAAATTTGTATTCAACTGCACAGAGGCTTATGAGATAATTAATGGTAAAATTGGATCACCTATTAAAGGAGCAACGCTAATAGGAGACGGGCCATCAATTTTAAAAGAAGTTTCAATGGTAGGAAATGATATGATGTTAGATCCTGGTATTGGAACTTGTGGAAAGGCTGGTCAAGGTGTACCGGTAGGAGTTGCTCAACCCTCAATATTAATTAATAAGATGACAGTCGGTGGTACCAAACTATAAATGATTAAAGATC
>CAJWTC010000084.1 GCA_913046795.1 uncultured Flammeovirgaceae bacterium
ATCTATGGCTGGGATGATAAAAGCGCATATTATAGTTTATTACTTCAGTGTTTATCAGAACATTATAATGTTGACCTTACAGTTGCATATAGAAAACTACCTAAGTCATTCAAAAAAGTTCTTTTTTATGGAAGTGATAAAGATATTATTAAAATGAAATATGCTAGATATGGCAAAAGAGATCCAAGTGATTATGTAATCAAAGAGGAAAAGTGGGATGGTGTATTAAACAAATTTTCAAAACAATATGATAGAGGATCGTATTCAGCGAAAGAAAGACTATCGAAATATTTAAGTATACATAAATGCGATGAATGCTCAGGCACACGGCTGAATAAGAAAAGTAGGAATGTGTTCATTTCTAAAAAATCAATAAGTAGCATAACATCGTTGACAATAGAGGATTGTTATAATTTCTTTAAAAAATTGAAACTTACAGGTATGAAAAAAGAAATTTCTCAGAGGATTATTTTAGAAATTACTAGCAGATTGAGTTTTTTAAATAATGTTGGCTTAACATATCTAACTCTTGATAGAAGTGCAGAAACATTATCAGGTGGAGAGGCACAAAGAATTAGGCTAGCTAGTCAAATTGGTTCTGGCTTAGTTGGTGTTATGTATATACTAGACGAACCATCGATCGGTCTACATCAAAGAGATAATGATAAGCTACTAAAAACTCTTAGAGATCTTAAAGCTTTAGGTAATACGGTTATTGTCGTTGAGCATGATGAAGATACTATGCTCGCATCAGATCATATTGTTGATGTCGGCCCTGGGGCAGGCAATTCAGGAGGCAATATTGTATATACAGGTGCACCAGAGGGTATAAAAAAGTTGAAAACATCACTTACAGGTCAGTACCTATCTGGTGAGAAACAGATTCAAGTTCCAAAAAAAAGAGTTGTGTATAATAATAAAAAAGTTCTTAAAATACATAAAGCTCATTTGAATAATTTACAAAATCTAGACGTTAGCATCCCTGTTGGACTATTAACATGCGTAACTGGTGTATCAGGCTCTGGAAAATCCAGTTTAATTAATAACGTTTTGTTTGAGTATATTTATAATAATTTTTTAGATAAGGATAACTCTCAAGTATCTTGTGAAAAAGTCGATGGTCTTGAAAATATAGATAAAATAATTGAAATTGATCAGAGTCCTATTGGTCGAACACCTAGATCAAATCCAGCAACTTATACAGGAATTTTTACTCATATAAGAGATTTATTCTCACAAACGCCAGAAGCTAAATCAAGAGGATATAAAACTGGTAGATTTAGTTTTAATGTTAAAGGAGGAAGATGTGAATCTTGTGAAGGAGATGGAGTTATAAAGGTTGAAATGCATTTTTTATCTGATGTATATGTAAAGTGTGATAAGTGTGATGGACAAAGGTATAACCCACAGACCTTAGAGATTTTATTTAAAACAAAAAATATTAATGATATTTTAAATTTTACAGTAGCAAAGGCTCTAGAGTTCTTTGAAAATATTCCTATTATTAGTAAGAAGTTAGACATATTAAATGAGGTTGGTTTATCCTATATAAAACTAGGACAAAATGCCACAACATTATCTGGAGGCGAAGCTCAAAGAATTAAATTAGCAAAAGAACTAATTAGAAGAGATACAGGTAAAACATTATATGTTCTAGATGAACCAACAACTGGTCTACATTTTCATGATGTCGCTAAACTTCTTCAGGTGTTAAACAAGTTAAAAGAACGAGGTAACACATTAATCATAATTGAGCATAACCTTGAAGTAATTAAAACTGCAGACTGGGTGATAGACTTGGGCCCAGAAGGTGGAACTGGCGGTGGATACGTTATATCAGAAGGTACACCGGAACAAGTTTCCAAAAATAAAAAATCATATACGGGTAAGTTCTTGAAAAATAAACTTAGCTAGTTTTCTAATCAGTAAGTTCTATGTATGCCTGAGGTGACGCGTCTCCCAGGTTATGTCCAGCTTTAAGTATTCTAAGATATCCACCAGGTCTATTTTTAAACCTTGGGCCTAGAACTTCAAATAGTTTTTTTACAACTTTCTTACTTCTGATCTTAGAGTATGCAAGTCTTCTGCGAACAAGAGTGTCCTCTTTAGCAAGAGTTATGAGTGGTTCTGCAACCCTCCTCAGCTCTTTAGCCTTAGGAAGTGAGGTAGTTATTTTTTCATATTCAAACAATGATAATGCTAAATTTTTCATCAAGGCTTTTCTATGAGATGAATTTCTATTTAGTTGTCTTCCGCTTTTTCTATGTCTCATGTTCTCTTTTCCATTGTTTTGGGTGGCCAATCTTCTAA
>CAJWTC010000085.1 GCA_913046795.1 uncultured Flammeovirgaceae bacterium
CCCTTTGAGTTTAACAAGAGCTAGGCTTAGAAGTGTTAGTGGTAAAGTAAGCAAAAATTTACCCCCCAAAGCGAATAAAATTGCAAGAATAATCAAAACAAATATCGTCAGCAATCTCACACTTTTAGACATTTTACTTGGTGAAATATTTGACCACCATTTCAATAATAAATAAGAAAAAGTCAAAATTAGTAGTATAAAAATTATTATATTCATATATTTCCTTCAAATTATGAAGGTACCATATCTTAAAAAAAAACTAGAGTTAAAAACTTGTCACAATACACAGTGGGAAGATAATTATAGCTGGATACACCAAAATAATATTTTAGAAGTTTTAAGAGATAAGAAAAAATTAGATCCTGAAGTTAAGAAATATTTAGATGAGGAAAACTCTTTTGCTGAATATCATTTAAAAGACACAAAAAATTTACAGAAAAAATTATTTGATGAGATAAAAGGTAGAATTAAGTTAGATGATGAGTCTTTACCATATAGGGATCATACTTATGAGTATTGGACTAAAACTACTTCAACTGGAAATTATTCAATTAAATTAAGAAAAAAAATTAATACAGATATAGTTGAAGAGATTTGGAATGGCGATAAAGAAAAAGGGAAACTAAAAACAGAATATTTTGGTATTGGCGATCTAGAAGTAAGTAATAATGATAAATACCTTGGTTATTCACTCGACTTAAAAGGGTCTGAATACTATACAATTTTTGTTAGAGATATTAAGACAAAAAAAAATATCACTAAAGAAATAACTGAAACTTCTGGTGGCATTACATTTAGTCAAGATGATAAATATATTTTTTATTCAAAACTTGATGAAAACCATAGAGCAAGAAAAATTTATAGACATAAAATTGGAAACTATTCAGATGAGGATGAGTTAATTTTTGAGGAGAAGAGTGAAGCATTTACTGTAAGTATAGGTCTAAGTGCAGATGAAAAATATTATTTCATAAATACTTCTGATCATAATACATCTGAACAGTATTATTTTAAAGTGGATGAGGAAAAACCTAATCCTAAATTAATAATTAAAAGAGAAAGAGGTGTTCTTTACTCAATCAGCTCATGGGATGGTAAATTTTATAATCACACAAATAAAGATGCTGAAGACTTTAAAATTGATATTTCTCATAGCTTAGAAGATCAAAAATGGGAAGAATTTATATCAGCAAAGAATGAAGTTTTAATTGGTGGATGTACTTTTTTAAAAAATTGGATTATACGATCAGAAACCTCTGATGCATTAGATAAATTATTTATTAAAAATATTACAACCGGCACAGAAGAGGAGTTAATTTTTTCCGATGAAAAAGTTTATGTTCCTGGTGTCTCTTTAATCCAAAGAGATAGAGATACTGATAATATCTATCTTGGATATTCTTCTCCAAAAACTCCTTCAAGAGTATATCTTTATAATTTATCAACAAAATCTAAAAAACTTGTAAAAGAACAAGAAATACCCTCTGGACACAATCCCAATAATTATATTGTTGAGAGAATTGAATACAAATCACATGATGGAAGATTAGTACCGCTAACAATTACTAGACATAAAAAAACGAAGATTGATGGTACAGCCAATTTGCTTCTATATGGGTATGGTTCATATGGCAGCTCTATGAGTCCAAACTTTTCTTCAACAAGACTAAGTTTAATTGACAGAGATATAATATGGGCAACTGCACATATAAGAGGTGGCATGGAAAAAGGAATGAAGTGGTGGAAAGAAGGAAAACTAACAAATAAAAAAAATACATTTGAAGACTATATCTTTGCTGCAAAATACTTAATTGATCACAAATACTCTTCAAAAGGAAAAATAATAGGAATGGGAGGATCTGCAGGAGGGTTATTAATGGGAGCTGTAGTCAATCAAGCTCCAGATTTATTTTTAGGAATAATTATGGCTGTACCATTTGTAGACTCTTTAACAACAAACCTTGATCATTCTCTACCTTTGACTGTTGGAGAGTTTGATGAGTTTGGAAATGCCAAAGATAATAAAGAACATTTTGAATATATATTCTCATACGCTCCATATAATAATATTAGAAAAATGGATTATCCACACATGTTAATTACTACTAGCTTGAGTGATAACAGAGTTTTGTTTGATGAACCTGCAAAATTTACTGCAAAATTAAGAGAGTATAAAACTGATAACAATTTACTTC
>CAJWTC010000086.1 GCA_913046795.1 uncultured Flammeovirgaceae bacterium
GATGGTTTATTCCTCTGTGGCCATTGTGCATTTTGTAAGTAGAGATTCCATTAGCTAAAGCAATAATTTGATGTCCTAGACATATACCAAACAGAGGTAGATTCTGTTCAATAATTTTCTTAGCTACTTCTTGAGCTCCTTTCAATGGCTCTGGATCTCCAGGCCCATTAGACAAAAAATATCCGTCAGGATTCCATTCCTTCATTTCTTCAAAAGATGAGTTAAATGGAAATACCTTAATATATACATCTCTTTTAGATAAATTTCTTAAAATATTTTTTTTAATCCCTAAATCTAAGGCTGCTACTTTAAATTTAGAGTCTTCATTACCATAATAATAAGTAGATTTAGTGGAGACCTTAGAAGCAAGCTCTAAACCCTCCATAGACGGAACTTCTGCTAATTTCTTAGATAAAGAGTCTATATCATTTACATCAGTAGTTATTAAAGCATTCATAGCGCCATTATCTCTTATATAGCTTACCAAAGCCCTAGTATCAATATCTGAAATTGCAAAAAGATTATTCTTATTTAAAAATTCTTCTAAAGAGCAGTCAGCTAGTACTCTTGAATAGTTGTAACTAAAATTTTTACATATTAAACCAGAAATTTTTACTGAATCAGATTCTGACTCATCATTTACCACTCCATAATTACCTATATGAGGGTTAGTCATAATCATTAACTGACCAAAATAAGAAGGGTCAGTATAAATTTCTTGATATCCGGTCATTCCAGTATTAAAACAAACCTCTCCAAATGCAGTGCCTTCACCAAAGACAGACTTTCCATAAAATATAGTACCGTCAGAAAGTAGTAAAATCGCTTTTTTTCTGTTCTTGTATTCCATAAAATATAAACTGTTGTAAAAATAATATAATTATCAATATCATAATTATTAATAAATAAAAAAAGAGGTTAAATTATAACCTCTTTATTAACAATTTAAAAAAAATGTAAGATTTATATACTATTGTAATAATCTAATAATTTTACAATATCTAACTCTTTCTTTAATGACAAAGAATTTAATTCAATGTAATTATCTAATTTAGATGAATTCAGGCTGTTTAATTTAAGAAGCCTATAAATATATTTCTTTTTTAATTTTTTAACAGGACTAATAGATCCATTAATCATCATAAAATATTCTTCACCTCGAACATACTTATCATTAGGTCTGTTGACCATAGGATTTGCAGATCCAGAGATTACTTTGACCTTGAATCCCTTCATAAATTTATACTGATCTGAATCATACAGCATTTCATAGACTCTATTATCATCATTGTAATAAAAGTTTTTATAGATCTTATCATTTATAACAATTTTTTTTATGTTATTAAAGGTGAATGAAAATATAGAGTCTGAATCATTCATTTTGGCTTCAAATGAGTTTCTTTTTAGATTAAGATTAATTCTTTTTACTAAAAGTTTTTCTTCAGAAAGGGTGTAAATAGCAGCTGTATTGTTCCAGCTTTCAAAAAGGTGATAAGTTCCTTCAGTAAATCTTTTAGGATTATAAAATGTCATAGAACTTCCATAGCTCAGATCATTCCCACGATTTAAATTTTCTGAGGCTTGACTACCAGCAGAAACAGTATTGTTTTGAGAGAAAGAATTAGAGTTAAAAATTAAAAGTGTAATAAATAAAAATAAATATCTCATAAAAAAAGGTTTTTAGTTCTTTAAATGATTTGGAGTCTATTTTTCTTCAGATGATTCTGACTTATCAGAACTGGTTTCATCTTCTAATTTAGGATCTGCTTCTGCAATAGGCTCTTCACTAATTTCAGTTACATCTGCTGATATTTCTTCAATTTCATTTGTTGGTTTAATAGTAGCTTCAACAGACTCAGTAGCTTCTACATTAGAATCGTCATTAACTTGAGAAACAACTGGTTCAGTTGATTCTATTTGCACATCTTCAACTTTGGAAGCTGTACTTTTTTTACGTCTTCTGGTAGAGGATTTCTTCTTTTTACCAGCATTATATGTTTCATTGTAATCAACAAGCTCAATCATTGCCATGTCAGCATTATCACCAAGTCTGTTTCCTAATCTAATAACTCTAGTATAACCACCTGGTCTATCAGCAATTTTAGCTGACACATCACGAAATAATTCAGCAACAGCTTCCTTTTGTCTTAGTCTAGAAAAAACGA
>CAJWTC010000087.1 GCA_913046795.1 uncultured Flammeovirgaceae bacterium
CTAGTAATGCAGAAAAAGTTGCCGCATATCTTTCTAATCATGATTCCGTAGAAAGAGTTAGTTATCCCTCATTGATGGATGGTTATGCCAAAGAAAGGGCAGAAAAATATTTAACTAGAGGCAATGGTGGACTGATGGGCTTTGAGGTTAAGGGTGGAAGAGAAGCAGGAGAAAAATTTATTAATGCTTTAGAGATGGTATATCACGTTGCAAATATTGGTGATTCAAGAAGTTTAGCAATACACCCTGGCAGTACAACCCATAGCCAGCTCAATGAAGAAGAATTATTAGCTGCAGGTATTACTCCTGGATATGTCAGACTTTCGATAGGTTTGGAACATGCTGATGATATCATTGCTGATTTTGAGCAAGCTCTTTCAAAAATCTAAAAAATTTGAATCAAGAATTAGTAACGTACATAGTTCTAGGTTCAAGTGAAAGGCTAAATAAAGTTAAAATTCCTCAGTCAAATAAGGCTGAGGAATTCATAGCTGCAAATTTTACCAATAAAAAAAATACTCAGAGAGATTTAGATAATTTAGTATCTAATGCAAAAGGTAATATTATTGTTTTACTTCCGCCTTCTTCAGTCCCAAATAAAAAATCTAAAGAAATTCTAAAAAAAATTTCTATGATTGATATTTCTTCATGGGGTTGGTTTAACTTTGATGATAAAAAAAGCGATATTCTTAATAATTTAAAAAGAATATCATCATCAATAAGCAGCACTCCAAATCTTGAACAGGGAATTTTCTTTAATAAAAGATTATACTTTTCTGTTGGTGGTGTAGGTAAATTAGGAAATTCTCCCTTTAAAGAGATTTCAAAAAGATTTTATTCTAGAATTGATCCACAAAATCCTTTACCAGCACTTATAATAAGAACCAAAAAAATCGCAATATATTAATGAATACCAACTTCATCGTAAATGCAGAGAACATCTCTTATAAAGTTAATGATAATAAGTTGTTCCATAATTTATCTTTTACTGTTGAACAAGGCGAGGCTATACACATTCAAGGCTCAAATGGTTCTGGTAAATCAACCTTAATAAGAATTATTCTAGGAATAACAAAACAGACCAAAGGAAATGTTTACATAAATTCTGATAAAGAAATATGCTATCTCGGTCACAAAAACGCATTAAAGAATTACCTTAGTTTAGATGATAATATTTTATTAATGGAGCTAAATAAGCATCCTGAATTAAAGAACCAAATAGAGATTCTAGGCTTAAAGAAGTTGCTAGATGTAAATGTTGCTAACTTATCATACGGCCAACAAAAAAAACTTGCACTATTGAGGTTATTTTTAAATAAATCAGATTTGATAGTGCTGGATGAGCCTTTTGTGGGTCTGGATAAAGAGACTCAAGAAATTTTAAATAAATTCTTAGTCAACCAACTTAGTAAAAATAAATCTATTATCTTTACATCACATATCAGCAGCTCAATAGACGCAAAAGAGCTTTTATTAAGATGAAGATAATAAAACTAGAATACTTAAAACTGAGAAAGAAAACTAGAAGTTGGCTAGGGCCGATTTTAGTTTTTTGGTTGATCATGATTGCCTATCCTTTGACCGTGGAATTTCTTCAAAACAAGCTTGAGATAGGTTTTTTTTCTGTCTTATGGATAGCAATACTTATATCAATGATGCTAGCCACCGAAGATATATTTATTGAAGATTACAATGACGGCTCTCTAGAGCATCTAATTTTAAAAAATGCATCTTTTGAATTCTTGGTATCTATGAGAATCTTAATATATTGGCTAATGATTGGCCTGCCTGTTTCAATTCTAAGTTTTATATTTTCCTTTGGAACAACAGAAAACTTTATTTTAAGCTTATCAATAGTCCCTTTATCATTAATAAGTTCATATATTTTTTTGAATTTATTTGTCTTGGGCAATGCATTAAGTTTAAATAAAGGTTCACTTTTAGGCGCGCTTATAACAATGCCTTTAGCATTGCCTGTACTAATTGTGTTAGGTAAAAGTTTAATATCTATTCAATTGGGAATAAATTTCTTAGAATTTATACTCTTATTATTAGGCTGCTTATCTATTATAATTGTG
>CAJWTC010000088.1 GCA_913046795.1 uncultured Flammeovirgaceae bacterium
GTAGGTTTTCCACTACTTTCAATTTTTTCAATATATTCAACTTTTTCAATTACCCTTTCATTAAAAAGAAAACCTCTTACTAAATCATCATCCTCACCAGGTGTTCGCATGGTAATAGATATAGTATTCTCTATCCATTTATCTTTATCCTTAAATTTGATTATAATTTCTAGGGGCTCTTCAACAGATATTTGATCATTAAGTTCATTTAATGTGTTATTTTTAAATTTAAAAACTTTATAATCAGAATTCATTCAGTCAGTATATTTTAACTTATAAAATATGAAAGAATGAAAATATTAACTTTTCTTAACGCTTATGTGGGTTTTCTTTAAAAAAGCGATTTATAAAAGATATAAATCGCTTTTTATTAAATAGACTTATTTTTTTTTATATTTAGCAGCTTCTTCTGAACCATCAGTAGCAGTTCCTTTACTGTATGAGTGAGCACCCATTCCTGCAAGTTCTCCATTTTGAACAATTAGATATTGATTTCTGATTTCTTTTTTATCAAAAAAGCACTCTAAGATCTCCCTTACACCATCCGCATATCTTGTTTGAGCAGAGAGAGAAGTACCTGAAGTATGAGGTGTCATGCCATGATGAGGCATTGTTCTCCAAGGATGATCATTAGGAGCTGGTTGTGGAAACCAAACATCACCTGCATAACCACTTAACTGACCAGATTTAAGAGCAGCAGCAATTGCATCTTTATCACAGATTTTGCCCCTAGCAGTATTAACTATGTAAGCTCCTTTTTTCATTTTATTAATCATTTTTTCATCAAATAGATGTTCTGTTTCTGGGTGTAGTGGACAGTTTATTGTCACAACATCACACACCTCAACCATAGATTCAACTGACTCATGAAAGGTTAAATTTAATTCTTTTTCAACAGTATCAGGTAACCTATGACGATCAAAATAATGAAGATGTACATCAAATGGTTTCATTTTTCTTAGAGCATCTAAGCCAATTCTACCAGCCGCAACAGTACCAATATGCATACCTTCAACATCATAAGATCTTTGAACAGCATCAGCTATATCCCAGCCACCATTATTAACGATTGCGTATTGAGTGTGATAATCTCTAACCATAGAAACAATCATCATAACAATATGTTCAGCAACAGATCTTGAATTGCAGTAAGTTACTTCAACAACATCAACTTTACGGTCCATAGCTGCTTGTAAGTCTACATGGTCAGAACCAATCCCAGCAGTAATTGCCATTTTTAAATTAGGAGCAGTCTCCATTTTTTCTCTTGTTAAATAATAGGGAAAGAAAGGTTGAGATATGACAATGTCAGAATCAACTAGTTCTTTATCTGCTGTGCATCCATCACCATCTTTATCAGAGGTAACAACCAATTGATGACCATTACTCTCTAAAAATTTTCTTAGTCCTAATTCACCTGAAACACAGCCAAGTAATTCACCTTCATTAAAATCTCTACCTTTTGGTGAGGGAAGAGTCATTCCATCTGGATATTTATCTATTTTAGGAAGTTTGTCTAAAGCATAGCTCTTTGGCATGCCAGTTTTTGGATCGTCGTACAAAACACAAAGTATTTTCATTTTTATTTTCTTTCATTTTTACCCTGTTAGTTAATTGCACATATTAATATTAATGAATTATTATATTTATTAGTAATTTTGATCAAAAAACAAATTGAGAATAAATAGGGGAAATATTGAGTATAATTAATTTTTATTCTATCGTTAATTGCATAAATGCATATCAGAGCTTAATTCCGCCAGCACAATTAAGCTGGCGAAATAAAAAATCTAAAGATTAACTCTTCCAACTACTTGGGTAGTTTTTCTTTAAAATGAAACGATTTAGAATAATTGCGTAAACAATTATTATTATAGAACCAAAAATAATTGGGTTTAGTAAAAAATCATATGAAACTGCACCAAGTATTATAACAATAGGATTTCCACCTGCAGGTGGATGAGTTACACCAAGCAGTATCATTACAAAAATACCAAGACCTACAGCAA
>CAJWTC010000089.1 GCA_913046795.1 uncultured Flammeovirgaceae bacterium
GCTATCTTTTGAAGAAGTTACCGTTAGATCAGAAGCTAATTTGATTATTAATGTTAGAACCGAACTTAACTCTGATTATGCAACAACAGTAAATCCTGGCTCTGTTGCGGATTTTCTTCTTAAAACTGCAAATGATATTATTTTTGAATTAAATATTACTATACCTTATGACTATAGCGGTAATGAACCAACAATCATTTCCAACCCCGAAAATAATGATAAACAAGGCTTTACCAATAGGTTTCTTCACGAATTAGGTCATGTAATGGGTCTTGAGCACCCTTGGGATAAAGATGATAATGACTGGGCAACTCAGACATTTCAAGACTCTCATACTTCCTCAAGAATGGGATATAATGAGCAACTTGATAGCCAGTATACCTGGTATTCTGATACCGATATTGCTGCCCTAGAGTCTCTATGGGGTAAGGATGGAGAAGATTCCCCTATTTTCTATATAAATCCTTACTCAGAAGAAGAAAACCAATCAAAAGCCGATGAGGTTTTTCTAGGAAATGATTCTAACAGATCAATATCATTTAATTTTGATCAACCTGTTAGGGACTCAAATGGAAACTGGCCTGAAGAAAGTTATTTCTATTATTATACAGATGGTATCTTTTTCATAAAACACCCAACTATTGGATCAGATATTATTGTAAATTATACTACAGTTGAATTTACAGACTCAACTTCCACAATCGAAATACCATCTGATACAACTCAATATGTAGATAGGGATGGAAATACTTCTTCTTTAAGGCTTGGAGCATTTAAAACAAAAGCAGAGGTAAAATATTCTCTATCAGAAACAACAGACTCAACAAAAAATATTATAAAAGCTTATGCAACTGAAACACAATCCGGAACACAGAATTTTAACGCAGGTAATAATATTATCATTGCCGATGGTCAGGCCAAAACTTTAAGAGGCCTTGATGGGGATGATACCTATTTTGTCTCCAATCTATTACCTAAAGATAGTTCCATTACGATTATTGATACTAGCGGAGCAAATACCATTCAAATTCCAAGTAATACTAAAGTAACTAAAAGCCAGTGGGCAAAAGATACTGTACGTCTAACATTTGAAGATTCACGAGTTATAACGGTTAATAATGCGGATACCTTTTCCTATAATCTCGGTGGGAATATTACGAATGGTGAAGCTGGAACAGATTTAACTTTTTCTGAGCTTGCTCTTTCTTTTGGAGTAGACGATTTGTCAGTAAATAGTGTTGGAAGCTTAGTAGACCTCTATATTATTTAATCCTAATTTTGTCAAAAGCATCCAGAGCTTTCTCCCTAGACTCTTTTAAATCAACAATTGGTTTAGGATAATTTTCACCAAGCTTAACATTTGCTTGCTCTAAAACATCTGCGGGTGCCTCCCACGGATTGTAAAGATATTTGATTGGCAAATTCTTTAGTTCAGGTAAAAATTTCTTGGTATATTCCCCTTCAGGATCAAACTTAATACCCTGACTAATAGGATTAAAAATTCTAAAATATGGAGCTGCATCTGCACCAGAGCCTGCTACCCACTGCCAACTTGCACTATTACTTGCCAAATCAGCGTCAATTAAACAATCCCAAAACCATTCCTCTCCTTCATGCCAATGTAATAAAAGATTTTTAACCAGAAATGAGCCAACTATCATTCTTACTCTGTTATGCATATAACCTGTTTGCCATAACTCTCTCATTCCTGCATCTACTATAGGATAGCCAGTAAGACCTTTTTTCCAGCTTTCAGAAAATTCTTTATTTTTTTGCCATGGAAAGTTATCGAATTTCTTTTGAAGATTTTCTCTAGGTAATGTAGGAAAATGGTAAAGAAGATTATATGAAAACTCACGCCAACCTAATTCACTTAAAAAATGAGCTAAGTCCTTCTCTATACCAGTTTCATCCTCTTTTTGTTTAGCTGCATACCACACTTGGTTAGGCGACACCTCTCCATAATGAATGTGCGGTGAAAGTTGAGATACATTTTTTTGCGATGGAA